>JACZKN010000327.1 GCA_014859985.1 Candidatus Krumholzibacteriia bacterium
GCTGGGCCCGGACGGCGTCCTGGTGGCGGTGGCCGAGCTGACTGCGACCGGGCCGCGCACCGCCGCGGTGCTGGCCGTCGCGGACGCGGCGGGGGAGCGCGCGCCGTGCGAATGATCCGCCTGACCGCCGAGGCCGTGGCCAAGATCGTGGGCGAGGGGCATCGCCCCCTGCTGCCGGGCACCAGCGCGCTTACCCTGGGGGTCTTCGACGGCGTGCACCTGGGCCACCAGGAGCTGATCCGCCGCACCCGCGCCGCGCAGGCGCGTCTGGGGCTGGACCACGCCGCCCTGCTGACCTTCGTGCAGAGCCCCCGCCAGGTGCTGCACCCCAGCGACGAGCCCTACCAGCTGACCACCTGGCGCGCCAAGCTGGCCGCCCTGCAGGCGGCCGACTGCGGCGTGCTGATCGCCGCGGACTTCACGCCCGCGGTCTCGCGCCTGGACTACCGGGTGTTCGTCGCCAAGATCCTGGTGGGCCAGCTGGGCATGCGCCACTTCGTCGCCGGCCACGACGTGCACCTGGGCGCCGGCCGCCACGGCAACGCCGAGACCCTGGCCGCCCTGGGCGACGAGCTGGGCTACGCCATGGAGGTGTGCCCGCCGGTCGACCTGGACGGGCGCGTGGTCTCCAGCTCGGCCATCCGCGCCGCGGTCACCGCCGGCGACGTGACCCTGGCCGGCCGCATGCTGGGCCGCCCGTACTCGCTGTGGGGCGTGGTCGAGCCCGGCGACAGCCGCGGCCACACCCTGGGCTACCCCACCGCCAACGTCGCCCCCCTGGAGACCACCAAGCTGCTGCCGGCGGCGGGGGTCTACGCCGTGCGCGTCCACATGCCCGGCGACCTGGCCCCGGCCGGCACCCCGGGCGTGCTGGGCCGCGTCACCACCGCCCTGCCCGAGGTGGACAAGGACGGCCTGCTGGTGGGCACCGCGCCCGCCGACTGGGCCGTGTTCGGCGGCATGCTCAACTTCGGCCGCGTGCCCACGTTCCACGGCGCGGGCCTGCCCGTGCCCCGCATCGAGGCCCACCTGTTCGGCTTCACGGGCGAGCTGCAGGGCCGCACGGTGATGGTCGAGTGGCTGGCCCGCCTGCGCGACGAGCAGCGCTTCGCGGGCGTCGAGGCGCTGGTGGCGCAGCTGGGGCGGGATGCCAAGGCGGCGCGGCAGGTCCTGGCGCAGACGCCCAGACCCTAGGGCCCCCCGGGGGGCCTTCGGGCGGACGGCCTGGACTACCGCGGCCGCCCCACCTCCTCGCACAACTCCTTGAGCTTCGCCAACGCCGCCGGCCAGGTCTGCTGCATCATCTCGACGTATTCCTCGGTGGTGTCCTGGGCGATGGAGACCTCGGTGCCGCCGGCGGTGGGCGTCAGGACGTATTCCTCGCGGGCGCCGGCCCAGCCGTTGGCCTCGGCGGCGGCCGCGTCCTCGACCCCGTTCTCGATCATCGCCTCGTGGCTCAGGACGATGCGCTCCGCCGGCAGGCTCACGACGACGGCCGACGCCATGCCCCGGCCGTCGGGGGTCAGGAAGCGGATGCGGTCGCCGGCGTGCCAGGATCCCTCGTAATAGGTGCCCGCGCAGAAGGGGGCGATCCAGAGCCGGTAGGTCTCCTGGGTGAGCATGGTGCGCCAGACCACACCCGGCGGCGCGTCGATGGTGATCGAGAAGTGGAGCAGTCGCATGCCGGGCTCCTTCGTATCGATAGGCGCATATGGGACGGGGCTATGCCGTCATTGTAACCGGAACCTCCCGTTCCGCAC
>JACZKN010000328.1 GCA_014859985.1 Candidatus Krumholzibacteriia bacterium
CAGCAGGCGCCCGCGGTAGCGCACGCCGGCGCGGCTGCGTTCGGCCCCGGCGGAGGAGACGGCGTCGCACCAGCGGGTCTCCGGACCGGCGCTCTCGGCGGCCAGCGCGCGGGCGATGGCCTCGGCCATGCCCACGGGCCGGATCGGGAAGTCCCGCAGCGCCGCCGGGTCCCGCACCACGGTGGGGTGCTGGATGCTCTGGATCAGCTTGCGCCCGATGCGCGCGTACAGGGGGGTCACCAGGCCGAGCCACAGGCTCGAAAGCCAGGGCGTGAGCATGGGCACCGGCACCATCAGGCGGCGCAGGCCGCGCTGGCGGGCGTACTCCCGCATCAGGTCGCCGTAGGACACCCGGTCGGCGCCGCCGATCTCGTAGACGCGGCTCGCCGCCAGGGGTACGCCGGCCGCCGCGATCAGGTAGTCCAGCAGGTCGGCCACGGCGATGGGCTGCGCCTGGACCCGCACCCAGCTGGGGGTGACCATCACCGGTAGGCGTTCGGTCAGGGAGCGGATCATCTCGAAGGAGAGGCTGCCGGAGCCGAGCACGATCGACGCCCGCAGTTCCACCGTCGGCACGCCCGAGTCGCGCAGGAGGCGGCCCACCTCGATGCGGCTGCGCAGGTGGGGCGACAGCTCGGCGGTGTCGTCGCCGAGGCCGCCCAGGTAGACGATGCGGCGCACCCCCGCGGTCGCCGCCGCGCGGGCGAAGTTCAGGGCGCCAGCCCGGTCACGGTCCTCGAAGCCCCGGGCCGCGCCCATGGAATGCACGAGGTAGTAGGCCGTGTCCACGCCGGCCAGCGCGGGGCCCAGGGAGGCGGCGTCCAGCACGTCCCCCGCCACGACCTCGGTGCCGGGCGCCGTGCGCCCGGCCAGGCGCTGCGGGTCCCGGGCCAGGCAGCGCACCCGGGCGCCCGTCTCCTCCAGGCGGCGGCGCAGGCGCCCGCCCACGTAGCCGGTGGCGCCGGTCACCAGGATGCGGCCGTCGGCCGGTCCGGCGGTCGTGGTCATACGCACCTCCCTACCTGCGGATCCCCGCCAGGTCCAGCATGAACGCGTAGCTGACGGCCGTCTCCTCCAGGCTGCGGAAGCGCCCGGACCGGCCGCCGTGGCCCGCGTCCAGGTTGGTGCGCAGCAGCAGCGGGTTGTCGTCCGTCTTCAGGGCGCGGAGCCGGGCCACCCACTTGGCCGGCTCCCAGTACTGCACCTGGCTGTCGTGCAACCCGGCGGTGACCAGCAGGGCCGGGTAGGCCTTGGCCTCCACCCGGTCGTAGGGCGAGTAGCCGAGCATGTAGTCGTAGTAGACCTCGTCGCGGGGATCGCCCCACTCGTCGTACTCGCCCGTGGTCAGGGGGATCGTCTCGTCCAGCATGGTGGTGACCACGTCGACGAAGGGCACCTGGGCGACCGCGCCCTTCCAGAGATCCGGCTCCAGGTTGATGACCGCACCGACCAGCAATCCGCCGGCCGAGCCGCCCATCGCGAAGAGCCGGTCCCGCGAGGTGAAGCCCTGGTCCACCAGCGCCCGGCCGCAGTCGATGAAGTCGGTGAAGGTGTTCATCTTCCTCAGCAGCTTGCCGTCCTCGTACCACTGCCGGCCCAGTTCCTCGCCACCGCGCACGTGGGCGATGGCGTAGACGAAGCCCCGGTCCAGCAGCGAGAGCACGGTCGAACGGAAGAAGGCCCCCGAACTGGCCCCGTAGGATCCGTAGCCGTAGAGCAGCAAGGGCGCGCTGCCGTCCCGGGCCAGGCCCAGCCGGTAGACCAGCGACACCGGGACCTCGACGCCGTCGCGGGCCCGCACGTGGACGTACTCGGCCCGGTAGTCGGCGGGGTCGAAACCGCCGAGCACCTCCTGCTGCTTCAGCAGGGTCTTCGTGCGGGCGGCCATGTCGTAGGTGTAGGTCGACCGTGGCGTGGTCAGCGACGTGTAGCCGTAGCGCAGGACGTCCGTGTCCATCTGCGGGTTCAGCTCCGACCACACCGACCAGGTGGGCTCGCCGAAGTCCAGGGTGTGGTCCGGCCCGCCGTCCATGGGAACGATGCGCAGGTGGCTGAGCCCGCCTGACCGCTCGGTCAGCACCAGCCAGTCGCTGAAGACCTCCACGTCCTCCAGCAGCACGTCCTCGCGGTGGGGCACCACCTCGCGCCAGTGGGCCAGCCAGGTCTGGTCCAGGGGACACTCCATGAGACGGAAGTTGCGGGCGAAGAGGTTGGTGCGGATCAGGAAACGCCCGCCCTGGTGGTCCACCGTGTACTCGAGGTCGCGCTGGCGCGGCTGGAAGACCCGGAACTCGCCGGCGGGGTCGTCGGCCTCCAGGATGCGGTACTCGCTGCTGAGGGTCTGGGTGCTGGCGATCAGCAGGTAGCGGTCGGACTTGGACCGGGCCACCCGGCAGGCGAAGGTCTCGTCGTCCTCCTGGTAGACCAGCACGTCGGCGGCGACGGGCGTGCCCAGCTCGTGGCGCCAGATCTGCCACGAGCGCAGGGTCCGCGGGTCCTGCCGGGAGTAGAACAGCGTCCGGTTGTCCAGGGCCCAGGCGACGTTGCCCGTCACGTCGGGGATCGCGTCCTCCAGCACCAGCCCCGTTTCCAGGTTCATGATTCGCACCGTGTAGAAGCGGCGGCCGACGGTGTCGACGGCGAACGCGGCCAGGCGCGAGTCGGGGCTGACCTCGACCCCGCGCAGGGAGAAGAAGTCGTGGCCGGCGGCCATGGCGTTGCCGTCGAACATCACCTGCTCGGCCCCATCCATGCCGCCGGGCCGGCGGCAGTGCAGCGGATACTCGCCCCCCTCGACGAAGCGCGTGTAGTAGGTCCAGCCGTCCTTCTCCCAGGGGGCGGACGACTCGTCCTCCTTGATGCGCCCCTTCATCTCGGCGAAGAGCGCGTCCTGGAGCTTGCGCGTGTCCGCGAGCATCGCCTCGGTGTAGGCGTTCTCCGCCTCCAGGTAGGCGATCACCTCGGGATTCCCGCGCTCGCGCAGCCAGTAGTAGTCGTCCACGCGGGTGTCGCCGTGGATCGTCAGCCCGTGGGGCAGGACCGCAGCCAGCGGCGGCTGGGGCTCGCGGCCGCAGCCGGCACCAGCCAGCACCAGCAGGGACATGACCAGCAGGAGCGCGCGCTTCGCCATGGGGATCACCTTTCGGCAGCCACCACGATCTCGGTGGCCAGGACAGGGACAGCCGCCCGGTCGGCGCGGAACAGGGTCCCGCGCGCCAGGCGGCGCAGGGGCCCCCAGGGGATCACGTCCAGGGGGGCGGTCATGCGGAAGGCCTCGGTGACGGTGAACCCGGCGCCCTCCACCAGCTGCACGATCTGGCGGCGGCGGTAGATGCGGGCCCGGGCCCAGCGGTCGTGCAGCCGCCGCGGCCACCAGCTGACCAGCGGCACCCGGTTCCAGGGCAAAAGCGGCAGGTCCGCCCCGTGGGTCTCGAAGATCCACCAGCGGTTGGGCACCGACAGCACCAGCTTCCCTCCCGGCCGCAGCAGCCGCCGCATCTCCGCCAGGGCGGCCCGCTCGTCGGGCACGTGCTCCAGCACCGTGAAGCAGGTCACCGCGTCGGCGCAGGCGTCCGGCAGCGGCACCGCCGCGCCGTCCGCGGCCAGCGCCTGCACGCGCCCGTCCAGCCC
>JACZKN010000329.1 GCA_014859985.1 Candidatus Krumholzibacteriia bacterium
GCCGCTTGTGGTGGCGAAGGACGAGAAGCCCTTGTCCACCGCCTTGGCCCCGCAGGCCGGGCAGGCCACCTTGCCGGCGGCGGCCTCGCCGAGGCTCAGCAGTTCCTCGAACACGTGGCCGCACCTGCGGCAGGTGAATTCGTACAGCGGCATCCCGCCACCTCCGGTGCGCCGCGCCCCGCGGCGCCCCTGCCTAGGACCCGTCCGTCCGGCCGGCGCCGTCGGCGCCCGGCTCCTTCTTCACTTCCGTCTTCTGCGGCTCCCGATCACCGATCGAGCAGGACGCCGGGCCTCAGCCCGGCCGCAGACCCAGGCGCGGGAACACCACGTTGACCACGAGGATCCAGGCGACCACGAAGATCACGAACTCAAGCATCGGGCCCCGCTTCGTTCGGCCGTTCCGGGTTGCCGGACCTCGGTCCGGGCCCGCCGCGGCCTAAAATATTCCAAGTCTATTGACTATAAGATAGTCGTTCCCGGCCGGGCGTCAAGGCACCTCGCCCGGATGATCGACGAAGGTCCGGGCTAGAAAGCCCCCCGCACCCAGCCGCCGTCCGCCACCACGCACTGCCCGGTGATGTAGCCGGCGCGCGCCGACATCAGAAAGACGATGAGGGCCGCCAGCTCTTCCGCCTCGCCCAGGCGGCCGGCGGGGATCGACCCGGTCCAGCCGGCGATCACCTCCTCGCGGCTGCAGCCGGTGGCGGCGATCTTCGCCGTGATCAGGCGCTCCACCGCGCTGGTGGCGTGGAAGCCCGGGGCCACGGCGTTGACGGTCACGCCCCGCGGCGCCGCGTGGTCGCTGAGACTCTTGACCAGGCCCTGCACCGCCGGGCGCAGGACGTTCGAGAGCAGCAGGTTGTCCACCGGCTGGAGCACCGCCACCGAGGTGACGGCGACGATGCGGCCGAAGCCCCTGGCCATCATGCCCGGCAGGGCCAGGCGGCACAGGCCCACGGCGCTCTCGACGGTCAGGCGGTAGCCGGCTTCCCAGTCCGCGGGCGAGAGGTCGTCGAAACCGCCCGCCGGAGGGCCGCCGGCGTTGACCAGCAGCAGGTCGATGGGCCCGAGTTCGCGCTCCACCTCGGCGGCGAAGTCGGCCAGGGCCGCGCCGTCCCGCACGTCCACCGCCCGGTAGCGCACCCGGCCCCCGCAGCCTCCCCACACCTCCTCGCCGGCGGCGCCGACCTCGGCCGCGGCCGCAGCCAACTCCTGTTCGCCCCGGGCGCACAGGGCCACCTTGCAGCCCTCCTGGGCCAGCAGCCGCGCCGTGGCCAACCCGAACCCCCGCGACGCCGCGGTGACCAGCGCCGTCCGTCCCTTCAGACCGAGATCCATGGTGCCCTCCCCGTGCGGTTGGTAAGGCGGCGCGACCGCAAACTGCCGCCTTTGGGCAGGATAGCATACGGGCACGCCGGTTGCATTCGCCGGAAGCACCGGCTCCCCCGCACCGCCGCGGGGAACGACGAGGAACCACGGGCAACCGCTGCGTCCGCGGCACCGTGCAGGGAAAGATCCGGAATGACCCAGGCACCGCAAACCGCACTGGAACGGTACAAGGCCCGCCGCGCAGGCCTGGAGGTGGGCCCCCTGCTGCTTCCGGATCCGGCGCGGGCGCCCCGCCGCCGGCCGGCGGGGCTGGGGCTGCGGCTGGCGGTGCTGGGCACGGCGCTGGCGGTGCTGGCGGTGGCCCTGCTGGCGGCCCGGCCCCGCGACCGGGCCCTGGTGGACCTGAGCTACGCCATCGACCTGGCTGCGGCCCCCCAGGGCACCCTGGTGATCGCCGTGGAGGCCGCGGGCGACCTGCCCCGGGAGCTGGACCTGGCCTTCCCGCCGGGGATCTTCGGCGACGTCGGCAACGGAGTAACACCCCATTCGCCGCGCGCGGAGGCACGCGGCCCCGAGGCCGCGCCCCGACCGCTGCCCGTGGAACCCACCGCCGACGGCTGGCGCGTGACCACCGGCGGCGCCGGGCGCGTGCGCTTCACCTACCGCGTGGACCTGGCCCGCGTCCGGGGCCTGGAGCAGGACATCCGCCGGCACATCTCCACCCCCGTGACCGGGGGCCTGCGGGCCGCCGGCTTCGAGGTCTTCCTGACGCCCGTGGGCGTGGACGTCCGCGACATCGTGGTCCGCCTGGACAATCCCGGCGAGCTGCCCGTGCTCGTGCCCTGGCCGTCGCTGGTCACCAGGGGAGGCGGCCCGGCCGCCGCCGGCGGCCGGCCGCTCCTACCACCCGCGCGACCTGCAGGACCTGAGCAACGCCCTGCTGGTCTGCGGCGACCTGCGCATCCTGACCCTGACGGTGCGCGACTGCGTGATCCAGTACGCCACCGACCGGCGCTGGCGCTTCTCCGACAGCGAGGCCCTTGACCTGGTCGGCCGCATCGCCCGCACCCAGGTGGGGTTCTTCGGCTCGGCCCCGGCTTCGCCCATCACGGTGGTGCTGGCGGCCAACGAGGTGACCGCCGACGAGGGCTTCGACGTCTACGGCGTGCACACCGGCAGCTCGATCCTGGTGCTGGTGGATCCGGACCTGACCTGGGGCGAGCTGGAGGAGCACGCCGCCAGCGTCATCTCCCACGAGATGTTCCACGGGTGGCTGGGCGAGGCGATCCCCCAGTCGGACCCGGCCACCCTGTGGTTCACCGAGGGCGCGACCAGCTGGTTCGCCGCGCGCATGCTCACCGCGGCGGCCGTCTGGCCGCCCGACCACGCCCGCCGCACCCTCCAGGCCCGCGTGCAGCGGGACTACCGGGACAGCGAACTCCTGGGCGCCATGTCCGTGGCCGACGCCGCCGCCGGGGTCATGGCCGACCCCCGGCAGGTGCGCTTCGCCTACGCCGGCGGCGTGGCCGCCTGCATGGCGCTGGACCAGTGGCTGGGCACCGCCGGCGGCATCGCGCGGCCCCTGGACGAGGTGCTGCGCCACCTCTACCGCAACCGCGACGGCACCCCCCTGAGCCGCGCGTCCCTGGAGGCGGCCGTGTCCGCGGTCACCGGCGTGGAGTGCGGCTGGTGGCTGGACGAACACGTCTACGGCAAAACCGTCTTGCCGCCCGTCGACCGCGTGATTTAAGTTCCCTCCTGCCGCCCGCGCGATCCGTCTTCCCCGACCGGAGGCCCCCCTTGAGCCCGTTCAAGCGCACCCTCGTGACCAGCGCCCTGCCCTACGCCAACGGCGAGATCCACCTGGGCCACCTGGCGGGCGCCTACCTGCCGGCGGACATCTACGTGCGCTTCCTGCGCCTGCGGGGCGAGGACGTGCTGTACATCTGCGGGACCGACGAGTACGGCGTGCCCATCACCCTGACCGCCGAGAAGCTGGGCATCACGCCCAAGGAGCTCGTGGACCGCAACCACGCCTCCATCAAGCGGTCGTTCGCCGCCTTCGGCATGAGCTTCGACAACTTCAGCCAGACCAGCCGGCCGATCCACACCGAGACGGCCCGGGCCTTCTTCCTGGACCTGCACCGCCAGGGCGTCTTCAAGCAGAAGACCACCGACCAGTTCTTCAGCCCCAGCCAGGACCGCTTCCTGGCCGACCGCTACATCGAAGGCGTCTGCCCCCGCTGCGGGAGCGACGGGGCCCGCGGCGACCAGTGCGAGAAGTGCGGCTCGAGCCTCGATCCGACCGAACTGATCGACCCGCGCAACGCCCAGGACGGCAGCCCGCTGGAACTGCGGCAGACGACCCACTGGTTCCTGCCCCTGGGCGACTGGCAGGACAGGCTCAAGGAATTCCTGGCCGGGCACCCGGACTGGAAGGAGAACGTCCTGCGCTACTGCCAGGGCTGGTTCGCCGACGGCCTGCAGGACCGCGCCATGACCCGCGACCTGGCCTGGGGCGTGCCGGTACCTTTGCCCGACCACGAGGGCAAGGTGATGTTCGTCTGGTTCGAGGCGCCCATCGGCTACATCTCGGCCACGCGGGAATGGGCCGCCGCCCGGGGCGAACCCGAGGCCTGGCGCACCTGGTGGCAGCAAGCGGACACGCGGCTGGTGCACTTCATCGGCAAGGACAACATCTTCTTCCACGCGCTGCTGTTCCCCGCGATGCTGATGGCCCACAGCGAACCCTACGTGCTGCCGGACAACGTGCCGGCCAACGAGTTCCTGAACCTCGAGGGCCAGAAGCTGTCCACCAGCCGCGGCTTCGCCGTCTGGCTGCCCGAGTACCTGGAGAAGTTCGGGCCCGACCCCCTGCGCTACACCCTGGCCCGCAACCTGCCCGAGACCCGGGACATGAACTTCACCTGGGAGGGGTTCCTGGCCCGCAACAACAGCGAGCTGGGGAACAACTTCGGCAATCTCATCAACCGGGTCTTCACCTTCATCCACAAGTACTTCGAGGGGAAGGTGCCGCGCTGGTCCGACGGCGCGCTGACCGACCTGGACCGCCGCGCCTTGGCCGAGGTCGAGGCCGACCTCGCCACCTGGGCCGCGTGCCTGGAGCGGTTCGAGATCAAGGGAGCCGTGGAGGCGGCGTTCCACGCCGGCCAGGTGGGCAACCGCTACTTCGACGAGTCGGCGCCGTTCAAGACCCGCAAGGACGACGTGGCGCGCTGCGAGCAGTCCCTGGGCGTGATCATCCAGATCCTCAGGATGCTCTGCGTGATGCTGGCGCCGGTGGTGCCCTTCGCCATGCAGAAGCTGTGGTCCTGGCTGGGCATGCCCGGCGACCTGTGGCGCGAGGGCTGGGCCGCCGGGCGCCTGCCCATCGAGGCCGGCCGCCCCCTGGGCACCCCGGAGATCCTCTTCCCGCGCATCGAGCAGGAACAGATCCAGGCCGAAAGCGAGCGCCTGCGCCGGCTGCTGGACGGCTGAACCGCGCCAGCCGCTACGTGGGGCCGGGACGGTCGAAGGCGGCCGCCCGGGCCTGGGCGTGCATGGCCGCGGCCTCCGTGTCCGTCAGGCCGAACGCGTCCCGCGCCGCGGCGTATTCCCCCGCCAGGTCCAACCCGAAGAAACCCCGGTCGTCGGTGTTCAGGCAGCAAGCAACGCCCGCGTCCAGGAACGCGCGCAGCGGGTGCCGGGCCAGGTCGTCCAGGGCGCCGGTCAGCACGTTCGAGCGGGGGCAGGCCTCCACGAACACGCCGCGGGCCGCCAGCATGGCCACCAGCGAGGGGTCGCCGGCCGCGGCGGCGCCGTGGCCGATGCGCCGCGCGCCGCAGGTCTCGATCGCCTGGCGGATCGAGCGCCGCGCGCCCTCCCCCATGGCCGTCACCTCGCCGGCGTGGATCGAGAGGCCGAGGCCCTCCCGCTGCACGTCGGTGCAGAGCTCGGCGAAGTCCTCGGCCGGGCCGGCCGCCTCGTCGCCGCCCAGGCCGCAGCCCACCACGCCCAGGGCCCGGCC
>JACZKN010000330.1 GCA_014859985.1 Candidatus Krumholzibacteriia bacterium
GCCCAGGACCATCGTCGTGTCCGGGGCGCGCTCCGGCCGCGCCAACGGCGTGGCGCCCGCATCCAGCAGCGCGGCGCGCATCTCGGCGGCCGAGGCGAAGCGGTCGCGCGGATCCGTCGCCATGGCCTTCAGCACCACGGCCTCCAGCCAGGCCGGAATGGCGGGATCCAGCTGCGACGGCGGCACGATCGCGCCCAGGCGCTTGGCCTCGCACATCTCGTAGACGCTGCCGACCTTGAAGGGGAAGTCGCGGGTCAGCAGGTAGTAGAGGGTCACGCCCACGGCGTACACGTCGCAGCGCACCCAGTCGATGGGTCCGGCGGGGTTGAACTGCTCGGGCGCCATGTAGCGCGGCGACCCCAGCGAGGCCCCGACCTGGGTCAGGTCCGGGTCGGCCGCGCCCTTGGCGATGCCGAAGTCGATGATCTTCACCTCGCCCATGCGGTCGATCATGATGTTGGTGGGCTTGATGTCGCGGTGGACGACGCCCTGCTGGTGGGCGAATTCCAGCGTGCCCAGCACCGACCGGGCGATCTCCAGGACCCGCGGCAGGTCCGGCGGGTTGTCCGAGCGGACCAGCTCGTCGAGGTTGGGCCCCTCGATGTACTCCATGACGATGTAGAAATGCCCGCCGGACTCGAAGAAATGCTTGATCTGGCAGATCCCGCGGTGGCCGTCGAGCAGGGCCAGCTTGTCGGCCTCGCGGCGGAAACGGTCGGCCAGCTGGGGGTCGCTCAGCTCCTTCAGCACGGTGCGCAGGTTGGGCACGTCGCGGTGGCCCGCGAGGTAGACCGATGCCATCCCGCCGGCGCCCAGCTTGCGCAGAACCTTATAATTGCCAATGAATTCGTCGGACATGGGGCGATGATAGGTGAACTGTTCCCGACCAGCAATACTAATCCCCGGCCGGCTGCCGCCCGGACCGGCGCGGCGGGGCCCAGTCCTTGAAGGAGCAGCCGGCGGTGTGGTACCATGCCGACGACCTGCCATCCCGGAACCGCCGCCCGGAAGCGAGGAACCCGTGAGCATCCGCATCGTCGTGATCGACGGCACCGGGCCCGGAGCCACCCAGGAATACAATCAGGCGATGGCGACGTCGTTCTGCACCCAGACCGCCGCTGCCCTGCCGAACGTCCGGTACTACCGGGGGCCGACCCTGATGGGCATGGAGACCGACGCCATCGCCGCGCAGGCTTTCCAGGCTTGCAGCACGGGGGTGCAGGAGGGCGATCGCCTGGTGCTCGCGGGTTACAGCCGCGGCGGTTGCGCGGCGATCCTGACGGCCAAGCGGCTGAAGGATGCGGGGCGGACGGTCGATTCCCTCTTCCTGTTCGATGCCGTGGACATGCAGTTCAGCAACGCCGGCCTGTGCCAGGTGATTCCGGACAACGTCCGCTATGTGGCCCACGCGCGCACCGCGCGCGACCTGGGCTTCTGGGTGAGGAACCCCATCAGGTCGCGCTTCTACTTCTTCAATACCGGCCGCTGGCTGGCGGGGACGGGAACCTACACGGAGCGGTTCTTCGTCGGCACGCACGCGGCGGTCGGCGGCGTACCCTGGTCCGACCTCAAGGGCGACGGCGGCTGCGCCCAGGCGGTGGCCGAGTGGATGACCCGGCAGCTGAATCTGCGGGGCGTGCCCGTGCAGCTGCGCGCCTGATCCGCCCCCCCTGCCCCTTGCCCCGCCGCCCTCCGCAGCAACTAGCCGTGCGGAACCACAACCATCCATTACCCACCGCAAGCCGTGCGGAAACGCCATCCCTCCTGGTTGTGATGCGTGACGGGCAGGCTGCAGACGGCGGACGGCGCGCACTCCGCAGGGCCGAAGGCCCGAGGACCGCGCGCCGTCCGCCGTCTGCAGCCTGCCCGTCAGGACTTGGTCTTGAAGTCCTTGCCCACCCACCCCCGAGCCACCACCAGCATCACCGGCGAGACCATGGCGATGACGGCGAAGATCAGCCACATGGATTCCGGGTCGCGCACGCCCACCGAGGGCACGTAGCGCTGCAGCATCAGGCCCGAGTACAGGGGCACCAGCATCTTGGTCAGGAACCAGGGGAACTGGGCGACGCCCATGTAGGCGCCGGTGCGGCCCTCGGGGGCGATCTCGGCGGCGTACTGCAGGAAGCGGGGCTGCCACATGGCCTCGCCGATGGTCATGACGAAGAGGTAGCCCAGCAGCAGCGGCAAGGTGGTGCCCGCGGCCAGCAGGAACGCCGGCGCCGCCATCACGAAGGTGCCGATGATCATCATGTTGTAGACCGGCCGCTTGTGGGTCAGCGCGGTGACGATGGGCACGGCGATGAAGATCAGGATGGGGTTGAGGTTCGAGAAGAACTCGAAGCGCTCGCTGACGAAGCCGCCCTCGAACGCGCGCTCGAGGTACTGGGGCAGGATCAGCCAGTTGTAGGTGAACAGGGTCTGCACCGGGATCAGGGCGAAGATGAAGAAGAAGAACTTCACGTCCGCCAGGGGGTGGTTCGCCAGCCACAGGTAGGCCTTGCCCACCACCGGGCGGGCGAAGGCCATCAAGCCGACCAGCACCAGCAGCAGGCCGCCGACCACCTGGCCGGCGCGGTCCGGCAGCAGGAACCAGGCGGCGGCGGCGATGGCCAGCAGGGTGCCCCACAGGTGGGCGGGGATCAGGCGGTCGGCGTAGGCGACCGGGGCGGCCGGGGCCACGACCGGCTTGGGCTCGGCGGCCTCCGCTTCCTTGCGCTCGCGCTCGGCGCGCGCGATGGCCGCCTTCTCCACCCGCGGCGTCAGCAGCAGCCAGGTGGCGACGACGGCGGTCACCGTCAGGAAGGTGTAGACCCAGAAGGAGCCGGTGATCCCGACCTCGGCGCGCACGAAGGTGAAGAAGCTCGGCAACCAGCCGCCCAGGTTCATCAGGGCGTAGAGCATGGCGTAGCCCATGCCCGCGGTCCGGGGGTTGGTGAACTTGCGCACGCCCGCGTAGGCGGCGGGCTGGTACATGCCGTAGCCGATCACGACCAGCAGGATGCCGGCCATGGTCATCAGGTGCATGTTGCTCCACAGGCCCGGCTCGGGGAACACGGCCGGCGCCGCCGACCAGACGATCCGCCCGGCCAGAAGGAACAGGAAGGCGATCAGCAGGGTCTTGCGGACGCCCTGCTTGTCGGCCACCGAACCCAGGAAGAACATGCTGATGGTGATGCCCGCGGTCAGGACCATCACCATGTGGTGGGAGTGCACGTCGGGGTTGGCCACGCCCTGGAACACGAAATCCGAGAAGTGCATGGCCAGGTAGCCGAGCATGCCGAAGTAGACCCAGCCCTCGAGGAAGTAGGCCAGGTTGATGCCCCACAAGGCCCGGGGCGCGTGGGCCAGGTCGATGAAGGGCTGGACGATCTCCCTGAGGGGGGATTGGGGCTTGCCGCCCACGGGCGCCTGGGCCATGTCGTGCTCACCTTTCGGTTGTGGACCCGGGGGCGAGGCCGGGCGGTCATGGGGGCGGTCCGGATCCCTCCGTCCGCCGCCGGCTATTCGAGCAGATGCGGGGTCAGGTGTCCAGCGCCGACTCCAACTGCCCGCGCACGGTCGCGCGGGCTGCGGCCGCCGCCGCCTCGCAGCGCGCCAGGGC
>JACZKN010000038.1 GCA_014859985.1 Candidatus Krumholzibacteriia bacterium
GCCCAGAGCAGGACCCCGCCCTGCAGGCTGAACACCACCTGCACCAGGTAGGCGGCCACCTCCATGGCCACGGCCTGGGGCGCGGCCAGCCCCGCCCAGACCAGCAGGTTGGCCGAAATCGATTCCCGCAGCCCGATACCGTTGATGGTCACCGGCAAAGTAAGGCTGATGGCGAGCATGGGGATCAGCACGAACAGCTGCACCGCCTGCTCGGCGGCCAAGTCGAAGCCCAGCCCCCTGGCCACCAGCAGGTGGGTGGCGATGCGCAGGAACTGCACCCCGGTGCTGAAGGCCAGCAGCAGGTTCAACCAGCGCACCCGCGGCCGGTAGAGGGTGAACTCGTCGGTCACCCTGCGCAGGCGCGCCGCCGCGCCGAGCGAGCCCGCGGCGGCCACCAGGTCCGGCAGCTTCCCCCCCACGCGCCGCGACAGCAGGGCCGCCAGCGCGGCCGCCAGCACGACGAACACCGGCAGCAGCAGGAGCGCCGATTGCGGCAACGGCACCCCCCCCAGGACGGCGCCGGCCAGCACCGCGACCGCCAGCAGGGTCAGGGCCGTCAGCCCCAGCAGGCGATCCAGCAGGGTGGCGCAGAACACGGCCAGCGGCCTGCCCTCCTGCCGCCCGAGGTCGACGATCTTCCAGGCGTCCCCGCCGATGTTCGCCGGCAGGAAGTTGTTGAAGAACAGCCCGATGAAGTAGAGGCGGCGCACCTCCCGGACCGGGGCCGCCACCCCGGCGGTGCGCAGGATCCACGACCACTGCAGGGCGCCCCCGAACGCCGACAGGCCATAGACGGCGAGCGCGGCGGCGAGCCAGCCCCAGCGCGGCGCGTTCATGGCGGCGGTGATCTCGTCCAGGGACAGCCGCGACATCAGGAACCAGATCAGCCCGGCGCTGATCGCCACCTTGGCCACCGGGACCAGGACGCGCCTCACGGCCGCCGCCCCCGTGCCGCCACCCGGGCGAAGAGCTCCAGGGACTCGGCCGCGCAGCGCTCCCAGCTGAACCCGGCGGCCCAGCGGCGCGCCGCCTCGCTGCGGGCCGTCCACAGGGTGCGGTCCCGCAGCAGGGCCAGGGCCTCGCGGGCCATGGCCGCGTCGTCGCCGTAGGGCACCAGGGCGCCGGTCTCGCCGTGGCGCACCGAGTCCTTCAATCCGGGCCGGTCGCTGGCCACCACCGGCAGCCCGCACTGGTTGGCCTCGACCACGGTCAGGCCCCAGCCCTCCTTGGGGCTGGGGTTCAGGAACACGTGGCAGCGGTGCAGGGTGCGCACCAGCTCGTCCCAGGGCTGGAAGCCGCGGAACTCCACGGCGTCCTGCAGGCCCAGCTTCACCGTCAGCCGGCGCAGGCGCGCCTCGTCCGGGCCGC
Organism: Candidatus Krumholzibacteriia bacterium; assembly: GCA_014859985.1. Taxonomy (GTDB): domain Bacteria; phylum Krumholzibacteriota; class Krumholzibacteriia; order LZORAL124-64-63; family LZORAL124-64-63; genus JACZKN01. The sequence goes on from JACZKN010000038.1 coordinate 1,369, forward strand.
GGCCCATGACCAGCAGGCGCGCGTCCGGCAGCTCGGCGACGATCCGGGCAAAGGCGCGGATGGCCACGTCCAGGCTCTTGTAGCGGCGCAGGCGGCTCCAGCTGACCACCAGGGGCGTGGCGCTGCGGGGCGGCGGGTCGGCCAGGGTGAACTTGCCGTGCTCGAGGCCGCAGTAGACGACGTGCACCCGTTCGGGCCGCAGGCCGCGGGCCACCAGGTCGTCGCGGGTCGAAGGGCTGATCACCTCGAAATCCACATCCCTGTACACCCGCGGGATCAGGCTCTCGGCGGCGTATACGTAGGTGGCGGCCAGGGGATTGGTCTCGCGGTAGACCGTGGTGCCGAAGAGGTGGGGCACGACCGCGAGCACCGGCACCCCGCGGGCGTAGAGCGGCGTGAAGAAGGGGATCTTGTTGATGTCCTCCACCAGCAGGTCGTAGCGGTGCTGCTTCAGCAGCCGCTTGACCAGCCCGGGCAGGACCAGGTTGGCCACGGCCCAGTGGCCGCGCCGGTGCACGGTGACGCCGTCGATCACCTCCCGGGCGGGCGCGCCGGGGTAGGACGCCGCCACCAGGTCCACGGTCCAGCCGGCACGCACCGCGGCCTTGAGGATCTCGTGCAGGTGCAGCTCGGCCCCGCCGCCGAGGGGATCCTTGATGTCCCGCCAGTTGACCGCCAGCAGCCTCAGTGCAGGGCCTCCGGTTTGCGGGCCACCACCCCGATGGTGGGCATGGTGTAGAGGGCGGCGCGCCTCGTGCCGAACCAGCCGCGCCAGCGTTCGCCCAGGCGGGCCGCCGCCGGCACCGGCTCCGGGTGCATGGGCAGCCTGCGGCCCAGGCGGGTCAAGAGGAGCTTGCGCAGGGCCCGGTACCAAAGCCCGGGCACCATCCAGTCGCCGTAGCTGCGCACGACGGTCATTCCCTCCCGGCGCACGTGGCCCTCCAGCTGGCCGATGGTGAACTGGGTCTCCCAGCCGGCGAACCACTTGTCCAGGGCGATCAGCAGCTGCTTGCCCACGGTGTAGTAGTGGAAGGTCTGGGGCACGTCCACGATGAGGTGGCCGCCCGGCCTGAGGATGCGCGCGTTGTCGCGCAGCAGCGGGCGCACGTCGCGGAAGTGCTCGAGCAGGCCCTGGTGTAAGACCACGTCGAAGGTGCCGTCGGCAAACGGCGAGCCCAGGGCGTCGCCGCAGACCGGCGCCACGCGCACCCCCGCCGTGCCGGCCGCCTTGCCGGTCAGGTGCAGGGAACCGGCCACGTAGTCGAGGGTCACGACCTCGGCGCCCGCGCGGGCCAGGGTGACCGCGTCGCGGCCGCTGCCCGCCCCCACCTCGAGGATGCGCTTGCCGGCGGGGTCGCCCAGGAGCATGACCTCGCGAACCATGCGCCCGTCGGTGCCGTAGACCTCGTCCAGCTCGAGGTGGTCGGCCTGTTCCCAGAAGCGCTGCCAGTGCTGCGGGGTCGACGCCCTCACGCCTGGCCTCCGGTCGTGTCCTGGCCCTTGCCGTGCAGGTCGGGATAGGTCTCGGCGGCCGCCCGGTCCAGCACGCCGTTGACGAAGCCCACGGCCTCCTCCTCGCAGTAGCGCCGGGTCAGCTCGAGGGCCTCGTTGATGACGACGCGCCAGGGCACGTCCGGGCTGTGGCGCAGCTCCGCCAGGCCGATGGTCAGGATCACCTTCTCGAGCATGCCGATCCGGTCGGGGTTCCAGCCCCGGGAGGCCAGCGCCCGCAGCCAGGCGTCCAGGTCCGGGCGGTGGGCGGTGAGCTTGGCGGCCAGGTCGCGGGCGAAGTGGGCGGTCTCGTCGTTGGATTCGCGGCGGGCCAGCTGGTCCGCCAGCGCGTCGTCCAGCTTGGCGCCGCTGATCATCGACGCATACAGGGACTGCAGGACGATCTCCCGGCCCTTCCTTCGTTTGCCCACGTTCTATGCTCCTGTCAAAGATCGCGTGCCGACGGCGGGCCGCCGGGACGAAAAGAAGGGGAAGGCGACGCTTTCCCCGGGGCAATTCTAGCGGATGGGCGGCGGATTGGCAACCGGCGGGCAGGGGTCGATGGGCGGGCCGGGGT
>JACZKN010000331.1 GCA_014859985.1 Candidatus Krumholzibacteriia bacterium
AGGCCTCCCTCGCCGCGGCGGGCGAGCCGCTGGCGCGGGAGACGGCGGCGGCCCTGCACGGCAGGATCGCGGTGATCCACACCGCCGGGGACGAGGCCCACGCGGCCGGCCTGCGCCTGAAGGCGCAGCTCAACGAGAACGCCAAGGTGCCGGCGCTGCTTGCGGCCTACCCGGAACTGGACCACAATGACCTGGTGGGCTGGGACCTGGCGGGGGACCTGCAGGACCGGTTCGTCCTGCTCATCCTGCGCGGAGGCGGCGGGCAGGGACGCCTCGACCGCCGGGTGGACGCCACCCGCGAGCTCCTGGCCGGACAGTTCGCCGAGATCCGCGGGATCGAGGCCCGGGGCACGCGCCCCCTCGCCCGGATCATGTCACTGGTGCAGTACGGCGACTTCGTCAGCTGCCACCTGGCCGACCTGCGCGGGGTCGATCCGGTTCCGGTCGACCGCATCACCCGCCTGAAGGAGGCGCTGGCCGACGGGCCGGGCGCCTGACAGCCGCGCGGCCCGGCCGCGCCGGGAGGCAGCATGAAGGCAGTGATCCCCGCCGCGGGCGTCGGCACGCGGCTCAGGCCCCACACCCTGACCCGGCCCAAGGCGCTGCTGCCGGTGGCCGGCAAACCGATCCTCGCCCACATCGTGGACGACCTGGCCGCCGCCGGGGTCGACGGCTTCGTGATCATCGTCGGCTACAAGGGCGACGCCGTGCGCGAGTGGTTCGCCCGCGAGCGGCCCGGCCTGGACCTCACCTTCGTGCAGCAGGAGCGCCGCCTGGGCCTGGGCCACGCCGTGTGGACGGCCCGGGAGGTCCTGGGCGACGAGCCGTTCTTCTGCATCCTGGGGGACACGATCCTCAAGGCCGACTACGCGGCGCTGCTGCGGGCCGGGACCAACCTGATCGGCGTGCGCGAGGTCGACGACCCCCGCCGCTTCGGCGTGGTGGAGATGGACGGCGAGCGCGTGCACCGTTTCGTGGAGAAGCCCGAGGTGCCGCCGAGCAACCTGGCCATCGTCGGCGCCTACTTCTTCCGGGACGCGCCGGCCCTGTGGGCCGCCCTGGGCCGGGTCGTGGCCGAGGACATCCGCACCCGCGGCGAGTACCAGCTCACCGACGGGCTGCAGCTGATGATCGAGGCCGGCTGCGAGTTCGCCGTCGTCCCGGTCAGCGACTGGTACGACTGCGGCAAGGCCGAGACCTGGCTGGACACCAACCGGGTGCTGCTGGCCCGCGGCGGCGACAGCGGCCGCCCCGGCACGGTCGCGCCCTGCCACCTGGCCCCGGACGTGGTGCTGCAGGACTCCCGGGTGGGGCCGGACGTCTCCGTCGGCGCGGGCACGGTCATCATCGGCAGCGAACTGCGCGACTGCGTCGTCGGCGACGGCTGCCGGCTCGAGGGGTGCCGCCTGACCGCCAGCCTGGTGGGGGACCACTGTGTCCTGCGCGGCATCAGCGGCAGCGTCAACCTGGGCGATTACAGCGAGATCGACGCGGATTGAGCCAACCGCCGGGGCCGCGGGCCGCCGGCATCATCACGGGAAGGAACAGACGATGAGCGACCGTCACCTCTTCACCAGCGAATCCGTCACCGAGGGCCACCCCGACAAGGTGGCCGACCAGATCTCCGACGCCGTGGTGGACGCGATCATGGCCGACGACCCGGAGGGGCGGGTGGCCTGCGAAACCATGGTGACCACGGGCATCGCCTTCCTGGGCGGGGAGATCACGACCACGACCTACGTGGACATCCCCGAGCTGGTGCGCAACACGATCCGGGAGATCGGCTACACCTCCCACGATTTCGGTTTCGACGCCGACAGCTGCGCCGTGCTGCTGTCGATCGACAAGCAGTCCCCCGACATCGCCCAGGGGGTCAACCCCGGCGGCGCCGGCGACCAGGGCCTGATGTTCGGCTACGCCTGCCGGGAGACCGACGTGCTGATGCCGCTGCCGATCACCATGGCCCACCGCCTGGCCCAGCAGCTGGCGAAGGTGCGCAAGGACGGCACCCTGCCCTGGGTGCGGCCCGACGGCAAGACGCAGGTGACGGCGGTCTACGAGGACCACCGGCCGGTGCGCGTGGACACCGTGGTGGTCTCCACCCAGCACGCACCCGAGGTCGGCAACGCCGACATCCACGAGGGCATCCGCGAACACGTGATCAAGCCGGTGCTGGCCCGCTTCGACGTGGACCACGACGGCTACAAGGCCCACATCAACCCCACCGGCCGCTTCGTGATCGGCGGACCCATGGGCGACTGCGGGTTGACCGGCCGCAAGATCATCGTCGACACCTACGGCGGCAGCGCCTGCCACGGCGGCGGCGCCTTCAGCGGCAAGGACAGCACGAAGGTGGACCGCTCGGCGGCCTACGCCGCGCGCCACCTGGCCCGCAACATCGTGGCGGCGGGCCTGGCCGACCGCTGCCAGGTGCAGGTGGCCTACGCCATCGGCGTGGCCGAACCGGTCTCCATCCACGTGGACACCTTCGGCACCGGCGCCGTGGGCAACGGGCGCATCACCGAGGCCGTGCGCAAGGTCGTCGACCTGACGCCCCGGGGCATCATCGCGCGCCTGAAGCTGCGCGATCCCGTCTTCCGGCGGACGGCCGCGTACGGCCACTTCGGCCGGGATGACGTGCGGTTCAGCTGGGAGCAGGAGGACCTGGTGGACGACCTGCGGCGCGCCGTGGGCTGACCCCCGCCGGTCGCGCGGTGGGACGATGCAAGCGAGAAGGCCGCCCCCCGCGGGGGCGGCCTTCTCGCGCAGGTAGCCGGAGGCGGCCGCGGCTCAGTCGACGACGACCGTCACCGTGTCGCGCCGGGTCACGGCCCAGCCGGTGTAGGTGACCACGAGCTCCACGCCGTAGGTGCCGGGGGCGGAGAAGGTGTGCTGCGGCGTGGTGCCCAGATAGACCCCGCCGTCGGCGAAGCCGGGATCGTGCATGATCCAGCGCTGGGTCAGGTAGCTGGCGCGGTCGGACTCGGAGTCGGCGTCGACCCCGCAGGTGCCGGCCCGGTAGTCGAACGTCACCGGGTCGGCGGTGGTGACCGGTCCCGTGGCGCCGGATGTCGCCTCGACCCGGAGGCTGTCGGCGACGACCACGACCGGCAGGGTGCGCACGGCGCTCTCGCCGTCGGGGTCCTCGACCCGCAGGGTCACCGTGTACTCGCCCGGGACGTCGTAGGTGTGGTAGGCGATGGTGGTGCTGGCGGTGGCGCCGTCGCCGAAGTTCCAGCTGAACTCCAGGTTGTTGTTGCCGCCGGTGGCGCCGTCGGTCTCGTTGCCGCCGGAAGCGATGCCGTAGGCCTCCACCTGCAGGGGCGCCACCCCGCAGGCCGGGGAGACGAACATGCGCGTGATCGCGGGCTTGCTCTCGTCGTTGCAGCCGGCCGCGGCGAGCAGCACGAGCAGCGCCGCCGGAATCAGGATCGTGCGTTTCATCGGTTCCAGTGTCTCCCTGTGGGGTAGCACGGACTCCAGGGGCTCCGGAACCCCGTCCCGGACCCGCCCTGCCTGGTCGCCATCAATGTATCAAGCTAGGCCGGCGCGGGCAAGGAGACAAGACAATTCGGCCGCGGCCGTCAGCGCCGCGCCCTGAGCCACAGGACCGCGAAGATCAGGGCGTAGGCGGCGTTGCCCGACCAGGCGGCCGGGACCGGCCCGATGGTCCCGCTGTGGCCCAGGGCCCGCCCGAAGTTCATGAAGAGGTAGTAGCCGAAGCTCACCAGCAGGGTCAGGCCGAAGCCCGAGGCGATGGTGGTCTTGCGGGGACCGGAGGCCAGCACGATCCCCATCAGCACGACGATGACGTTGACCAGGGGGAAGGCCAGGTTGAACTGGATGTCCACCTCCGCCGCGGTGGCGTCGCCGCCGGTCAGCCGCACCAGTTCGGCGTGCTCCCGCAGCTGCCGGATGTTCATGTCCTCCGGGCGGATGCGGTCGCGGAAGAAGCTGCGCGGGTCCATCTCCAGGTCCCGGGCGGTCAGGCGGTCGAAGGGGACGATGGTCTCCCGGTCCCCGCTGAAGGTCCGCCGCACCCCGCCGACCAGGGTCCAGTGGGCGCCGTCCCACTCGGCGCGGTCGGCGTCGATGCGCTCGACGACCGCGGCGCCGTCCTTGGTGACGATCTTCAGGCCGGTCAGAAGCCCGGTGTTCGGGTCGAAGCGGCGGGCGTAGTAGAGGCGCCCGTCCGGCCCGGTCAGGGCGATGTTCTGGGTGGGGCGGATGCGGTCCGGGTTGCGGTGCACCTCCACCTCCCAGACCCGGTTGCGCTCGACGTTGGCCGCCGGCAGCACGTACTCGCGCCAGGCCAGGGAGAAGGCCGCCACCGCGACCGCCAGCAGCACCAGGGGCCGGGTCACGCCCAGCAGCGAACGCCCGGCCGCGAACAGCGCCGTCAGCTCCAGGTAGCGGGCCATGGCGCCGACGGTGAACAGCGTGGCCATGAGCATCGCCACCGGCAGCACGGTGTCGACGATCCAGGCGGCCTTGTAGACGTAGTAGCGCGCCACCATGGAGGCGGTGGCCTTGTTGTCCACGAAGCTGCCCACGTGGTCCAGGAGGTCCATCATGGTGAACAGGACGATGGCGCCCACGATGGTGTAGGCCAGGTTGCGCAGGAACGTGGCCATCAGGTGGCGGTGGATGATGCCCGTCACGGGGCGTCCCCGCCGGCCGTGCCCGGCTGCGGCCGCGGCTTCAGGGTGATGCTCAGGAGGGTGGACTCCCGGACCGCCTTCAGGAAGATGGGGATGCCGACGCCCACCAGCACGATGTTGGCGCCCCACATGGCCAGGAAGGGGTCCAGCCGCCCCCGGTCGGCGAATTTCTCGCCGCCCACCAGGAACAGGTAGTAGACCAGGTAGACCGCGATCGCCAGGCTGACGCTCACGCCCTTGCCCGCCCGCGACGAGGTGACCGCCATGGGCACGCCCAGCAGGGCGAACACGACGCAGGCGAAGGGGATGGCGAACTTCTTGTGGAACTCCACCAGGTAGCGGCTCTCCTTGATGGTGAAGCTCTCGACGATCTTCTCCCGGTACTCGGCCTGCTCCACCGTGCGCTCGACCTTCAGGCGGGTGGCCCGGAACTTGGGTTCCAGGAAGCTGCGCCGGGCCGGTCCGTCCGCGGGAGCCTCGCGCACGCCCAGCAGGTCGTCGCGCCGGGCGGGGTCCAGCAGCTGCCACTGCCAACGCAGCATGCCGGCAGCCTGCTCCACGAGCTCGGCCCGCGAGGCGCCGGACCGCTCCCGCTCCTCGGCCGCCGCCTGCCACAGGTCCGTCAGGTTCATCTCGCGGTCGCCGCGGGCCTTGCGGCCGGAGGCGTGGAAGTCGCGCGAGGCGTTCTCGACGTGCAGGTTGTGCTGCCGGAAGCGGGTCACCTGGTACTTCTGCGGCTCGGCGGGGTCCGGCCGTTCGTGGATCTCGCCGTCGTGCAGCTCGATCAGCATCGAGTTGGAGGCCCGGTCCGGCACGATGCGGCCCCAGGTGGCCACCGTCAGGCGCGGGGAGAGGTCGTTGGGCTTCTCCTTCTCGACGATGGAGACGTCCTCGATGCGGCCGGTCAGGTCGTCCTTGGACGCCACGTAGATGGTCATGGTCTCGCTCAGGTCGGTGAACTGGCGCTCGCGGACCTCGAGCATGGGCTTGGTGCGATTGATGTCGTAGACAAGGTTCGCCAGCATATGGTTCGATTCGGGGAACACGTAGTGGTTGTAGGCCGTCAGGCCCGCCGCGATCACGGCTGCGCCCAGCAGCAGGGGACGCAGCACCGACCCCAGCCCGACACCGCTGGCCTTCAGCGCGGTAATCTCCTGGTCCGCGGCCAGTTGCCCAACGCTCATCAGGATGGCGATCAGCACCGCCATCGGCACGGAAAGTGCAAACGTATGCCCCAGGCTGAGGGCCAGTACCTGCGTGGCCAAAAGGAACGGAACACCTTTGCCGACAAAGAGATCGACGTACTTGAACAGGATCTCTATCATCATCAGGAAGGTGATGACGAAGAGCCCGAAGAAGAACGGACCGGCCGCCGAGAGCAGCAAGTGACGATAAATCAGGTACATACGCTCACTTTCCCACCGCTGCCGTGGGCGCCGGCGGCAGGCCGGATCGGCCCGGACCGGCCAGGACCGTGGTCAGCCTGACCATTTTCGTGGACGTTTGCCGTTGGGGCCAGCGCTAAGTTGGCCCCGGAACCCGCCACAGACAAGGAGCGTCGCCGGTGAGGAAGGGGAGGGCCAGCCGTCGCAGCGCCCGAACTCGCCCGACCCACGCTCCGGCGGCCGCCCTCGGCGCCCTGGCCGCCCTGCTGGTCGGCCTGGGGGTCGCCCTGCCGGCCGTCGCCGATCCCGTCTATCCCGGTCCCCTCCTGTACGGCCTGGACCCGGTGGTGCGGTCCACCGA
>JACZKN010000332.1 GCA_014859985.1 Candidatus Krumholzibacteriia bacterium
GCTCGTTGGCCGGGCGCTCCCGCCTGGCGGAGCCCGAGCCGGCGGCCGACATCGTCGCCAAGCCCGCCGCCGAGCCGGCGCCGAAGCAGTCCGTGGCGGAAGTCGAACTGGAGGGCAACGGCGTCGGCATGACCCTCAGCGGCCAGATCCAGGGCCGCAAGATCCTCACCAGCGTGGTGCCCGAGTACACCGCCAAGGCGCGCAAGAACGGCTGGGAAGGCGTGGTCGCGGTGCACTTCACGGTGCTCGCCGACGGCCGCGTCAAGGACAACACCTACTTCGAGCAGACCTCGGTCCACCGCGACCTGAACCAGATGGCCCTCGAGGCCATCAAGCAGTTCCGCTTCGCGCCCCTGCCGAACGACCAGGCCGCGGTCGAGCAGTGGGGCGTGATCACCATCGTGTTCCGCCTGAACTAGGCGTGCCGGAGACGACCGACATGAGACACCACAGCCAGTTCCCCGCCGCGCTGCTCGCGATCCTGACCCTGGCCCTCGGCCTGCCCGCCGCGGCCCAGGACGAAGGGCAGGAGTGGACCCAGGACGGCGAGGGCGGCGCCGCCCTGCCGGAGATGGTCGTCGAGGCCACGAACGAGGTGCGCCAGACCATCGAGAAGGGCACGTTCAGCTTCGCCCTCGACGCGGCCGCGGTGGATTCCTTCTTCACCGTCATGGATGTCGAGGCCCTGGGCGTCAGCCCGGTCAGCGGGCTGCAGCCCCACCTGAACAACCTCGAGATCCTGGCCAGCGACCAGCCCCCCCACCTGTGGATCGCCGACATGGCGAGCACGCCGGTGGCCAGCTTCTTTACCGCCGATCCCGAGGGCCACCAGGTCAAGAGCTGGTCCCTGGCGGTCACCGACTTCCGCGGCAGCCCGTTCCGCACCTACGACGGCGGCGGCCGCCCGCCCCGGCAGATCGACTGGGACGGCCAGGGCGACAACGGCGAGATGCTCAGGGTGGGCTACCCCTACAGCTACGTCTTCACCCTGACGGACAAGGGCACCAACACCTACAACCACGCCGGCGTCGGCTTCCGCGTCCCCGCCCTCGACTACCGGCGCGACGGCGACCGCGTGCTGGAGATCGCCGGCGGCGAACTCTTCGTGCGGGAAGAGACGACTGTCACCGCCGGCGGCCGGGACTGGCTGGTGCGGGCCACGGACGAGATCCGCCAGCACCCGTACTCGCCGGTGCGGGTGATCGTCACCGCCGAGCGCGAGGACCTCGCCGCCCAGCGGGCCGACCGCGTGGGCGCGTTCCTGGCCGAGGCCCTGATCCTGCCCCGCGAGCAGGTCGAGACCGAGGCGGTGCAGAAGCCGGACCTGCGCAGCGAGCTGGACGGCTCGGTGGCCATCGTCATCGAGCACGTGAAGGACTGACCGGGCGCCGTCCGGCGCGGCCCGACCACGCCGGTCAGTCGGCCGGCCGGCCCATGTAGTCGTACACGCGCTCTTCGAGTTCGCGGTTCACCGGGGCGCCCGGGTCGTACTCGGGGTAGTCCTCGATCATCGCGCGGGAGAGGCGCACCCTCACGGTGCGGTCGTCCCAGGCGACATCCAGCAGGGCCGACATGGGCAGCAGCAGGCTCTTGCCCCCCAGCCAGCGGCTGGTGGCCACCACCGCGTGGCGCACGGACCAGGTCTCGTCGTCGACGATGAAATCCTCGATCCGGCCGAATTCCTCGTCGGTGGCGCCGACCGCGTAGCCGATCACCTCGCTGGCCGCATGGACGTGGGGGCGCTCCAGGTCCGGCCCCTCCTCGCCCAGCTCCTGCCGCGGCGCCGCGAGCAGGCCCGGATGGGCGCCCATGGCCCAGGCTCCGGTGCCGCCCCAGTAGAAGGGCCAGCCGTAGTGCTTGTGGTACCAGATCTCGTACTGGCGGGTGACCGGCGCGTGCTCGTCCAATTCGGGCGCGGCCCCGATCTGCTCCTTGGACAGGCGCACCGGCAGCCGCCTGCGCTCCCGGTCGGGCTCGCCCAGGGCGATGGGCGAGACCAGCACCCGGCGCCCGGGCAACCACTTGCCCGTGTCCGCCACCATGTAGCGGACGGTCCAGGACCGGTCGTCGAGCAGGAAGTCCTGGCAGCGTCCGAGGTCGCCGTCGGTGGCATCCAGCACGTAACCCTTGATTTCCTTGAGACTCCTGAGCATGTCGGCTCCGCCTTCCATCCGCACCGCCGGATCCCTGTGACGCCGGTGGCGCGCATTGATTTTTATACTAAACATTGTATCAACAAATAAAAGAGCCGGCAAATTCCCTCGAGCGAGGAGCAAGGTGATGGGCCGCACGGTCACCCGTAAGATCATCGACGAGCACCTGGTCGGCGGATCGCCCGAACCCGGCGCGGAGATCGCCCTGCGCATCGACCAGACCCTGACCCAGGACGCCACCGGCACGCTGGTGATGCTGGCCTTCGAGGCCATGGGCGTGCCCCGGGTGCGCACCGAGGTCTCGGCCCAGTACGTGGACCACAACCTGCTGCAGACCGATTTCCGCAACGCCGACGACCATCGCTACCTGCGCTCGGCCTGCCGGCGCTACGGCGTCTGGTTCAGCCGCCCGGGCAACGGGGTCAGCCACCCGGTGCACATGGAGCGCTTCGGGCGGCCGGGGCGGACCCTGCTCGGCTCGGACAGCCACACCCCCGCCGCGGGCGCCGTCGGCATGCTGGCCCTGGGCGCCGGCGGCCTGGACGTGGCCCTGGCCATGGCCGGCCACCCCTACCGCCTGCGCATGCCCGAGGTCTGGGGCGTCGAGCTGACCGGCACGCTGCCCCCCTGGGTCAGCGCCAAGGACGTGATCCTGGAGATGCTGCGCCGCCACGGCGTGGACGGCGCCCTCGGGCGGGTGATCGAGTACCACGGCCCGGGCCTGGCCGGGCTGTCGGCCATGGACCGCCACGTCATCGCCAACATGGGCACCGAGCTGGGCGCCACCGGCACGGTGTTCCCGGCGGACGCGGCCGTGCGCACCTTCCTGCGCAGCCAGGGCCGGGGCGATGCCTTCGTCCCCCTTGCCGCGGACCCGGACGCCCGCCATGACCGGCACGAGACCATCGATCTGTCGGCCCTCGAGCCGCTGATCGCCCTGCCCGGCAGCCCCGGCAACGTGGTCCCGGTGCGGGAGGTGGCCGGGCGCCGGGTCCACCAGGCGTACATCGGCTCGTCGGCCAATCCCGGCCTGCGCGATTTCGCGGTGCCGGCGCTGATGGTCGCGGGGCGTCAGGTGGCCCCGGGGGTCTCCTTCGACGTGAACCCCACCTCGCGCCGCATCCTGGCCGGCCTGATGGACCTGGACCTGCTGCCGCGGCTGGTGCGGGCCGGGGCCCGCATCCACCAGGCGGGCTGCAACGGCTGCATCGGCATGGGCCAGGCGCCCGCCACGGACACCATCAGCCTGCGCACGGTGCCCCGGAACTTCCCGGGACGATCCGGTTCCCGCGACGACCAGGTCTACCTGTGCAGCCCGGAGACGGCGACGGCGGCGGCCCTGACCGGCCGGATCACCGATCCCAGGGACCTCGACCAGCCGTATCCGGAGTTCCGCGAGCCGGAGCACCTGACCGGCGACGACGGCGCGCTGGAGGCCCCCCCGCCGCCGGACACCCCGGTCGCGCTGGTCAAGGGCCCGAACATCGTGCCGTTGCCGGAGCTGGGCCCGCTGCCGGATTCCCTCGTGCTGCCGGTGCTGCTGGACCTGGGTGACGGCGTGTCCACCGACGAGATCATGCCCGCCGGCGCCCGGGTGCTGCCCTTGCGCAGCAACATCCCGCGCATCGCGGACTTCGTGTTCGACCAGGTGGAGGAAGGCTTCGCGGCGCGGGCCCGCCGCCACGGGGACTTCTGCGTCGTCGCCGGACGCAACTACGGCCAGGGCTCGAGCCGCGAGCACGCGGCGCTGGCCCCGCGGCACCTGGGCCTGCGCGCGGTGATCGCCGAGGGTTACGCCCGCATCCACCGCCGCAACCTGGTCAACTACGGGATCCTGCCCCTGGAACTGGTCGACCCCGGCGACCGGGCGCACCTGGTGGCGGGTGCCGAGCTGGAGTTGCCGGGCCTGCACGACGCCCTCGCGGCGGGGGAGGTCGCGGTCCGGGTCAAGGGGCGCTCGGCCACGGTGCGCTGCCGCCTCGGACTTTCGGCGGACGAACAGGCGGCGCTGGCAGCCGGCGGCAGGATCAACGCCGCCCGGGCCCAGGAACGGCAGGCGCAGGGGCCGCACGGGTCCGGCGC
>JACZKN010000333.1 GCA_014859985.1 Candidatus Krumholzibacteriia bacterium
ACGCCGCAATAGCGGTGCTTGTGCCGGCGCGACGGCGTCACCAGCCGGGCCAGGCGGTCCAGCAGCTGGTGCGGGGTCAGCAGCAGCTCGGTGCGGCCGTCCGTGGTGGGCTTGCGCAGGCGGTAGACCAGCAGGTCGTCATTCAGGCGGCCCAGCCGCTCGCTGCTCAGAGGCGGCCGGGCACAGTACCGGACCAACCGCCCCAGGCCCTGGCGGTCCCAGCCCGGCACCATCACCGACGCGTCCACCGACCAGCCGCCGGCGTGGTCCGGCGTGTCCAGGGTGTGGACCGCCAGGTCGTCCAGGTGGCCGTGGCGCAGCAGCCAGCGCAGGCCGCGCTGGCGCATCTTGGCCTGCACGGCCGCGAAATCCTCCTTGCCCAGGTCCAGGGCCGGGTGGAAGACCGCGCCGCCCTCGCCGTCGCCGCTGAACACGCCGTCGGTCACCAGCACGTGGAAGTGGACGTGGCTGCCCAGGTAGCTGCCGAACCGGTGCACGAACGCCACGGCCCCGTACCGGGCTCCGGCGTGGGCGTCGCGACTGCACTGGCGGATAGTGGGAAATGATCAGCAAGGTCACCGACACCATGGTCGCCATCGAGGGCGAGACCATGCGCGGGGTGACCTGGGTCCGGATCATCGACGTGCCCAGCGGCCAGTGGGGCATCGGCGGCAAGGCCCTGTCCGCGGACGACATCAAGGCCCTGCAGAAGGGTTGATGAGCGTGCGCGGAACCGACCAACCCCGACCCGGCAAGGAGCGAACCATGGAAGCCCTCGTCCAGACCGCCCAGAAACCCCTGAAGGCCGCCTACAAGGCGACGCCGGACCTGGCGCTGGTCACCGACCACACCAGGACCGGCGGGCAGGAGCCTGCCGATCCGTTCCACCTGCAAGTGGAGCCGATGGACGGCTGCGGCATCGTCGTCCCGGTCGGCACCCACGCCGCCCTGGGCGACCTGCTCTGCGCCGCCCTGGCCGCCTGCCAGGACTCGGCGTTCCGCATGGTCGCCAATTCCTTCGGGATCGAGCTGACCCGGCTGGAGGTCCGGGTCACCGCCACCGTCGACGTGCGCGGGTCCATGGCCATGGACCCGGCGGTGCCGGTGGGGTTCCAGGGCATGACCTGCCACATCGACTACGCCGTGGCGGGGGATGCCTCGCCCGAGCAGCTGCATCGGCTGCAGTTCGCCGCGACGCGGTGCTGCATCGTCAAGTAGACGTTGAAGGCACCGCCGGTGGTCGCGACCACGTTCTCGGCGAGGTAGCTTCGTCCGAGGGGACCGTCGGGCCGACTCACGGCCCGACGGTCGCGATCCCGTCCTTGGCCACGATCGTGAGGCTCTTGGCGATCGTCGTCGGTTGGCTGTACGAGCCGGGAAACACGACGACCGTCCCGCCGGCGGGCGCCGCGGCAATCCCTTCGACGAGGGTGTTGTACGGACGGTGCAGCGTCCCCTGTTCCGTCCCCGCGTAGGACGCCCGCACGTAGGTCGGCACGGCGAAGGCGCCCAGCACCGCCAGGTGCGCGTTCAACCGGCCGAATCCCGTCTCGTCGTCGTAACCGAGGGTGCCCATGTCCTCGGAAGACCGCGTAAGGCAGTACTCGAGCTGGGTCGGCGTGAGGGCGGGGTTCCGGGACAGGACCAGGCAGCCGATCGCCGCCGCGTGGGGGGTCGCGGCGGACGTGCCGTTGAATCCGCCCGTGTACCGGCCGTCGGTGTAGCCCTCCGCTCCCGTGATGTCCGTGGTGTGCATGCGCACGCCCGGCGCCAGGAAGGCCAGGTCGCCGTAGTTGGACCCCCACCAGTCCTCGCCGTCGCACGAGGTCGGGCTCTTGCGCTCGTTGCACGGCGACAGGGCTCCGACAGGGATGGTGAACTCCGAATAGGCGGCCGGGTAGGACAGGAAGGCATGGTCGCCGTTGCCGGCGGCGCAGAAGACGGCGCAGCCGGCCTGGTGGGCGTACGCGACGGCGTCCTCGATCAGGCTGCTATAAAGGTAGGACCCGAGACTGAGGGAGAGGACCAGCGCGCCCTGGTCGACGGCCCAGACGACCCCGGAAGCCACGTCGCCGAACGCCCCGTCGCCGGACTGGTCGAGCACCTTGACGGGCATGATCCGCAGGTTCCAGCCGACACCGGCGATCCCCTGCCCGGAACCGGCCGCGGCGGCGGCGATGCCGGCGCAGGCGGTGCCGTGGCCGTGGTCGTCCGTCGGGTCGTCGTCGTCGTGGACGAAGTCGTAGCCGGCCACGATGCGGCCGGCAAACTCCTCGTGCGCCAGGTCCACGCCGGAATCGATGATGGCCAGGACGAGGCCCGGATCCCCCGTCGCGTAGTCCCAGGCCAGGTCCGTGTCGGTGTCGCAATCCGGGGCGCCCACCAGCGAGCTGTCGAAGGCGACCGCCTGGCCGGTGTTGCGATGGGCCCACTGCTGGGCGAACAGCGAATCGTCCGGCGCGAACTGGGCGTGCACGAGACCGTCGGGCTCGGCGAGTTCGACCGCGCCCGACCCGCCCAGCAGCGCCGCCACCTCGCCGGGCCGGGCCTTGCCCGCATACTCGACCGCCAGGTACCGGCGCAGGCGCCGCGCCGGCTCGTTGTCGAGCGCCGGCGGGAAGC
>JACZKN010000334.1 GCA_014859985.1 Candidatus Krumholzibacteriia bacterium
GGCCTGGCGGCCCTGGACGCCGAGGCCCTGGACGCCGACCCGGCCGCCGCGGCCGCGCGCTTCGCCCGGATCCTTGATACCGTCGGCGCTGTCGATCCCTCGCACCCGGACCTGTATGCGGGCCAGATCCGTCTGGCCTCCTACACCCGGGACCGCCTGGGCGACCCGGCGGGGGCCGCGGCGCGGCTGGAGAGCCTGCTGCTGAACCTCGACCTGCCCCTGGAGGGCGTCGCGGTGGTGCGGCTGGGCCTGGGCGAGTGCTACCTCGCGGCGGCCGATACCGCCCGCGCCCGAGCGGTGCTGACGAGCCTGGGCCGCGACCCCGAGTTCCGCGAGGCCGGCGGCCACGCCCACTTCCACCTGGCGCGGCTGGACCTGGCCCAGGCCAGCTTCGCCACCGCGCGGGACCGGTTCGCCGTCGTGGCCATGGACAACCCGGCCGCTTCCTACGCCAACGACGCCCTGGACCTGGGCCTGGCGGTGGCCGAGGAACTGGACAACCCCAGCGGCGGCCCGACCCTGCTGTCCCTGTACGCGGCCAGCGTGTACTGGGACCTGGTGGGGCGTCCCGAGGAGCGGCGCGACGCCCTGCGCGACTTCATCGTCCACGCCGACGCCCTGGCCGACCCCGCAGACCCCCAGCGCCTGCTCGAGCGGGCCCGCTGGGAACTGGCGTTGCTCGAGGCCGCGGCCGGCGACCGCGCCGCGGCCCTGGATCTGCTGGCGGTGATCACCGTCCGCCATCCGGACGGCCGCTACCCGGCCGCCGCCCTGGCCGAGCGGGCCCGGCTGCTGGCGGGCACGGGCCGTGCCGTCGAGGCCCGCGCCGCCCTGGAACAGCTGTTGGCCCAGTACCCGGATTGGCTCTTCGCCGACGATGCCCGGGACTCCCTGCGGAGGCTGCCGTGATGCGCACCCGATTCCTGGCCCTGATGCTCGTGCTGCTGGGCGGTCTGGCGGCGGCGCCGGCCGCCCGCGCCGCGGGCTACCTGCTGGTGCCCATGGACCTGGAGCAGAAGAACCACCTGCGCGCCTACGGCCACGCCTTCCACACGCTCCAGGCCGGCGCCAAGGTCACCTGGCTGCTCAACTACCGGGGCGGCGCCTTCCTGATGGAGGACACCCAGCGGGCCCGCCTGGACGCGCGGCTGCTGGGGGTGACGTTCACGCCCGTCGGCGAGGCCGAGGTGGCGGCCATCCGGCAGACCGTCGCCCAGGAGAACATGGAGGAGGTGCTGCTGGAGAAGCCGCCGCGCATCGCCGTGTACAGCCCGCCGGGCAACCTGCCCTGGGACGACGCGGTGACCCTGGCCTTGACCTACGCCGAGGTGCCCTACGACGTCGTCTACGACCAGGACCTGCTGGCCGGACGGCTGGGGGACTACGACTGGCTCCACCTGCACCACGAAGACTTCACCGGGCAGTACGGGAAATTCTACGCGAGCTTCGGGCTCGAACCCTGGTACATCGACCAGAAGGTCTTCCACGAGGAACTGGCGCGGCTCCTGGGCTACGAGACGGTGTGGCAGCTGAAACACGCGGTGGCGGCCACGATCCGCGACTACGTCGAGGGCGGCGGCTTCCTGTTCGCCATGTGCTCGGCCACCGACACCATCGACATCGCCCTGGCCTGGCTGCAGGTCGACATCGTCGACGTGCCCTACGACGGCACCCCCGTCGACCCCGGCTACCGCAGCAAGGCGGACTACGACGCCACCTTCGCCTTCGAGGGCTTCCGGCTGACCACCAACCCGCTGGTGTACGAGTTCTCGGACCTGGACTCGAGCGACTACGCCCAGATGCGCGGGGCCATGGCCGACTACTTCACCCTCTTCGCCTTCGCGGCCAAGTACGACCCGGTGCCGGCCATGCTCACCCAGAACCACGTGAACGTGATCAACGGCTTCCTGGGCCAGACCACCGGCTACTGGCGGCGGCACTTGAAGCGCCCGGTGATCGTGCTGGCGGCGGTCGAGGGCACCGACGAGGTCAAGTACATCCACGGCAAGCGGGGCATGGGCACCTGGACCTTCCTGGGCGGGCACGACCCCGAGGACTACCAGCACCGGGTGGGCGATCCGCCGACGGACCTCGACCTGTACCCGACCTCCCCGGGCTACCGGCTGATCCTGAACAACGTCCTGTTCCCGGCGGCGCGCAAGAAGCCCCAGAAGACCTGAGCCGCCTGCCCCGGCCGACCATCCCGCCGATTCAGGCTTGAAAAAGTCCAGTATTGCGGTAGGATTTGCGTCTCACCCGAGCGGGCGGCCGCCTTGGTCGCAGGGACGCGGTGAACGATCCGGCAGGGACGTGGGCGTGGGGCCCGAGGAGACGCGATGGACCAGTTCCCCGATTGCAAGAAGTGCGGTGACGGCCTGCTGCTGCCGCTTTCGGACTACGGGCGCGACGGCGCGCCCATCCGCTACAAGGCCTGGGTCTGCCACAATCCCGCCTGCGGCTTCAGCATCCGCATCGACAACGGCGAGATCAGCCTGGGCAAGCTGCTGCGGGAGACGGCGCGCTGACCCCCCTGCCGGCCGACCTGCCGGCCGCGGCTGCTCAGGCGGTGCGGACCCGGCGCCGGCGCCGCAGGAGGGCACCCCCGGCCAACGCGAGCACCACGCAGGAGACCGCGGTCAGGGCCCAGTCCCCGGGACCGTAGACCGCCGGCTCCGGGCTGATACCTCCGCCCCGCAGCAGGGCCCCCAGGGAGACCGCGTTGTGCAGGGCGTGGGCCAGCCAGCAGGCGGTCAGCGAGCGGGTCGCCTCCCAGACCAGCCCCATCACCAGGCCCACCCCGATCAGCCCGAACAGGTACCACGGCTCCCCGTGGACGATGCCGAAGACCAGGGCGGCCACCAGCAGCCCCGGCAGCGGTCCCCACAGGCTCGCGGCCAGGCGCTGCAGGAAGGCCCGGAAGATGATCTCCTCGGCCAGGGGCGCGGCGAACACCGCGGCCACGACGGCGATCACCGTCCCGCCCGGGCCCAGGGGCAGGTGCTCGTTGTAGAGGGCCGCCCAACGGGGGTCGACCGGGTGCAGGCGCAGCGAGCCCTCCGCCAGCAGGGAGGTGGGCAACAGGCCCGCCAGGGCGACGACGGCCACCAGGGCGAGCGTCGCCGCGCAGGGACGGTCCAGGCCCAGGTCGGTGGCCGGGTCCAGCAGGCCGCGGCGCCGCAGCAGCTCCAGGGGCAGCACCACCCCCAGCAGGGAGCCGCTCAGCAGCGGCAGCATCAGGCCGCCCCCCAGGCCGTAGGCCAGGAGCTGGCAGGTGAGGTTCGCCAGCAGGAGGAACACCGTCAGGGCCAGGATCGGCGCACGGCCCCAGGTTTGCCACAGGCCGGGTGCGGTCGGGACGGGATGCGGGGGCGGTCGGTCATTCATGCCCGCCATGATCGCCCCGGGGACGGCCGGCGGCAACCGCGGGTTGTGCAATCGTCCGCGGGGAGGTTTAGTATGGGTGATCCGGCCCTCCTGGCGAGGGCCGGGAGCCCCCAACGGAAGGCCCCCACGTGGCGTCACGCGGCATCGACGCGGTCATCTTCGACCTCGACAACACCCTGACCGATTTCATGGGCGCCAAGGAACGGTCCATCCGCGCCGCCGCCGAGGCCATGGTGGACGCCGGCCTGCCCATGACCGTGGAGGAGGCCAACACGCAGGTCTTCGCCGTCTACAAGGACCGGGGCATCGAGCACCAGCGGGTCTTCAACCTCTTCCTCGAGCAGGCCATGGGCCGGGTCGAGGACCGCATCCTGGCCGCCGCGGTGGTGGCCTACCGCCGCGCCCGCGACGGCTCCCTGGTCACCTACCCCCACGCCCGGCTGGTGCTGAACCGCCTGCTGAAGGACGGCTACAAGCTGGCCGTGGTCAGCGACGCTCCCCGCTTCGAGGCCTGGCTGCGCCTGGTCTACCTGGGCCTGCAGCACACCTTCGACCTGGTACTGACCTTCGACGACACCGGCATCCGCAAGCCCGACCCCGAGCCCTTCCGCATCGCGCTCGAACGGCTGGAGGTGGAGCCGGGGCGCGCCGTGGTGATCGGCGACTGGAAGGAGCGCGACATCGTCGGCGGCCGCGCCGCGGGCCTGCACACGGTCTACGCCCGCTACGGCGACCAGTACAGCCGGTATGCGGACAAGCGGACCGACGACGACACCGAGCCCGACTTCGTGGTGGACGACCTGCTGCAGCTGCTGGACGTGCTGGAGCGCCTGGGCGGCAGCCCAGAATCCCGCAAGACCAGGAAGGACTAGGATCATGCGCGTGGTGACGGCGGCCCGGATGGCGGCCATCGACAAGGAGACCATCGCCGGCGGTGTGCCCGCGCTGGAACTCATGGAACGGGCGGGCGCGGCGGTGGCCGAGGCCGCCCTGGCGATGCTGGCGGAACTGGAGCACGACCACGGCCACGCCCACGGCTGCGGCGCCTGCGCGCACGACCACAGCGGCGACCCGGCCGACGCCGCGCCGAAGGTGCTGGTC
>JACZKN010000335.1 GCA_014859985.1 Candidatus Krumholzibacteriia bacterium
GTCGCGCGGGCTGCGGCCGCCGCCGCCTCGCAGCGCGCCAGGGCCGCCGCGGCGGCCTCGCGCGTCGTCGGCAGGAAGTCCGGCTCCGCGGACTGGTCCAGACCCTTGAGCGACTCGAGGTTGATGATCACGTTGTAGTAGGCGCCCTCGGCGCCGGCCAGGGCGGTCAAGACCGCCACGCCCGCGTCGCTGAGGCTGGCCGCGTTGCCGATGGTGGCGATCTCCGCCGCCAGGTCCAGCAGCTCGGGCACCGCCGCGAGCACCGCCAGGGGCACCCGGGTGGCGCCGCGGGTGGCGGCCGCCGTCGCCTGCTCCCGGCTGGCCGCCTGCGCGGGCGTGCCCTTGGGCAGGCCGAAGGTCTCCATCACCGCCTTGAAGGCGGCGGTGTCCTCGTCCATGGCGGCCAGGAACAGGTCCTTCAGCTCCTGGCCGCGCACGGCGATCTCCTTGACCCGCTCCTGCACCGCGTCGTGCTTCTTCTTGCCCACGGTCAGGTTGGCCACCATCGCCACCAGGGCGGCGGCCTGGGCGCAGCACAGGGCCGCCACCGAGCCGCCCCCGGGGGCGGGGCTGTCGGTGGACAGCTCGTCCAGGAACTCCCGGTTCGTCATGGCCACCAGGGGGCCGTCGACGAGGCCCGCCCGGTACTCGATCACCTTGTCGGCGGCGTCGAAGGGGCCCAGGTCCCGCAGGCCCAGGCTCTGGATCGCGGTCTCCAGCAGATGGCGGCGGGGCAGGCCCGGCGACTGGCCGGCCTCGTGCTGGTAGAAGCGGCCGGCGGCCAGGAGGTCGCCCTCGGGGATCAGGCCCACCAGCTCGCTGCCGGTGACCCGGGCGCCCCGGTCGCGCGCGGCGGCCCGGCAGGCCTCGAACGCCTGGTGGGGCTTGGTCACGGACGTGTTGACCAGGTTGATGGAGACCTGGGCCCGGTCGTACTCGGGGATGGTCCAGCCCACGGCCTTGCAGGCGGGCAGGCGGTAGGGGCCGGGCACCAGCACCGGCTGGCCCTGGGCATCGCGGACGATCTCGCCCTGGGCGTCCCGGTCGGCGCGGCCCGCCTCCTTGATGTCCAGGGCGATCTGGGAGGCCACCGACTTGTTGCGCGTGTTCAGGTTGACGTTGTAGGCCACCAGGAAGCCCCGGGCCGCGACGTTGGTGGCGCCGGTGCGGCGGCTGCGCTCGTTCCACAGGTTGGGGCCGAAGTCGGGGGCCCAGGCCTCGGTGCCGAGCTTGGCGGCCAGGGCCTCGTACTCGCCCTTGCGGACGTCGGCCAGGTTGCGCCGTGCGGGCCGGCTGGCCGCCTCCTCGTACAGGTAGACGGGGATCTCCAGCTCGCGGCCGATGCGCTCGCCCACCTGGCGGGCGATCTCCACGCACTCGGCCATGGTCACGCCCCGCAAGGGGACGAAGGGGCAGACGTCGGTGGCGCCGTGCCGGGGGTGGGCGCCGTGGTGCTTGCCCATGTCGATCAGCTCGGCCGCCCGCTTGACCACCCGGAAGGCGGCCTCGGCCACGCCGGCGGGGTCGCCGATGAAGGTGATCACCGTGCGGTTGGTCTCGGCGCCCGGGTCCACGTCCAGCAGGTGCACCCCGGCGGTGTCCTTGACCACCGCGACCACGGCGTCGATGACCGCCCGGTCCCGGCCCTCGCTGATGTTCGGCACGCACTCGACGAGCTTCTGCATGATCCGTCCCTTCCCTCGGGATCCCCGCGGCCCGGCGCGCGGGCCGCCACCGCTTTGGTTGCGACGTCCCAACATAGCGCCCCTGCCGGCGGATTTCCAGCCCGGGCAGGGTTTCCGGGACCGGCCGCCGGGACGGCCCGCGCTGAACATGCAACCTCGGCAGGGGGCCGTGCGTCTGATGGTCCGGTGGCGGCCGCGCCGCCCTTCCCAAGCCGACGAACCCATTCCCGGGAGTCCGGAACATGAGCAGGCAAACCGTCCTCTGGAGCACCGCCGCCCTCGTCCTGGTGCTCGGCACCGGTGCGGTGCTGTGGCGCACGGGGGTCCTGACCCAGGCCGGCGGCGGCGTCGCCGTGGCCGACACGTCCGTCGCGGGTGCCGACCAGGACCAGGGCAAGGACAAGAAGGACAAGAAGGGTGAGGACAAGGAGACCCCGGCGGTGCCGGTGGAGCTGGCCCGGGTCGACGCCCGCGGCATCGCCGCCTACTACCGCGCCGCCAGCGTGCTGGAGGCCGACCGGCTGGTGGAGCTGCCGGCCCGCACCGTGGGCCGCGTCCGCACCCTGGCCGTCGAGGAGGGCGACTGGGTCGCCAAGGGCGACGTCCTGGCCGAGCTGGAGAACGACCGCGAGCGGATCCAGCTGCGCAAGGCGGAGCTCACCCTCGCCGACAAGGAGCGCCAGCTCGAGCGCAGCCGGCAGATGCTCGCCGAGGAGCTCATCTCGCAGCAGGAGCACGACGACCAGGAATCGGCCTGGAAGCTGGCCGAGGCCGAGCGGGACCTGGCGGCCATCGCCCTGGAGGAGACCCGCATCCGGGCCCCCTTCGGCGGGCAGGTCACCGAGCGCCGCATCGTCGAGGGGCAGCAGGTCAACGTCGGCGATCCCGCCCTGACCCTGGGCGACTTCACGCCCCTGCGGGTGCGGGTGCACCTGCCGGAGGCCGTGGCCCGCAAGGTGGAGGCCGGCCAGCGGGTGCTGATCGCCCCGGAGACCGCGGGGCCCGACCGCGAGGCCGTGGTCGAGCGGGTCTCGCCGGTGGTGGACCCCGCCACCAGCACCGTGCGCCTGACCCTGCTGGTGGAAGAGGACCAGGACCTGCGGGTGGGCGGCTTCTGCAAGGTGCGCATCACCACCGACCGGCGCCAGGACGCCCTGGCCATCCCCAAGCTGGCCCTGGTGGAGGAGGGGGCGCTGCGCAGCGTGTTCGTGGCCGCGGCCGACACCGTGCGCAAGGTCGAGATCCGCACCGGGCTGTACGACGAGAGCCACGTCGAGGTGCTCGAGGGGGTCTTCGCCGGCGACCACGTGGTGACCATGGGGCAGGGCGGCCTGCGCACGGGCACGCGCATCGACGTGCTGAACGCCGAGGCCGCGGGCTACGCCAAGGAACCGCCGCAGCCGCAGCCGGCCGCGGACCCCGCCGCCGCCGCACCCCAGACCCTGGCGCGCTCGGAGTAGACCGATGAAGGTGATCCGCTACGCCGTCACCCACCCGGTCACGGTCTGGATGGTCGCCCTGGCGGCCGTGGTCTTCGGCCTGACCGCCCTCGGCCGCCTGGACCTGCGCCTGCTGCCGGAGATCCGCTACCCCAGCCTGACGGTGCAGACCGACTTCCCGGGCACCGCGCCGGTGGACGTGGAGAACCTGGTGACGCGGCCCCTGGAGGAGTCGGTCGGCGTGGTGCCCGGCCTGCGCCGGGTGCATTCGATCAGCCAGGCCGGGCTGTCCCAGATCACCCTGGAGTTCGACTGGGGCACGGCGATGGACTACGCGGCCCTGGACGTGCGGGAGAAGATCGACCTGGTGCGCCTGCCCGCCGAGGCGACGATCCCGGTGCTGCTGAAGTACGACCCTTCCCAGGATCCGGTGGTGCGCATCGGGCTGTCGGGCGGGACCTCGCTGGTGCAGCTGCGGACCGTGGCCGACGACGTGCTGAAGCGGGAGATCGAGGCCCTGCACGGGGTGGCGGCGGCGCAGGTCTCCGGCGGCCTGGAGGAGGAGATCCGGGTCGAGGTGGACGAGGCCCGCCTCGCGGCCCTGGGCCTGTCCATCGGCCAGGTCAACCAGGCCCTGGCCCAGGAGAACATCAACGCCTCCGGCGGCCGCCTGCGCGACCGCAACGCCGAGTACATCGTGCGCACCCTGAGCCGCTTCGAGAACCTGCAGGACATCGAGCGGGTGACCGTGGGGCAGGCCGCCGGCCAGCCGGTGCGCCTGGGCGAGGTGGCGCGGGTGTTCCGCACCCACAAGGAGCGCACCACCGTCACCCACATCGACGGCACCGAGAGCGTGGAGATCGCCGTCTTCAAGGAGGGCGACGCCAACATCGTGGAGATGGCGCGCCTGGTGACAGGGCACCTGGACCGCCTGCAGCAGCGCCTGCCGGCGGGCCTGCGCCTGGAGGTGCTGTTCGACCAGTCCGTGTTCATCGCCGAGGCGGTGCGCGAGGTCCGCGACAACGCGCTCTTGGGCGGCGCGCTGGCGGTGCTGGTGCTGTTCGTGTTCCTGCGCGACCTGCGCTCGACCCTGATCATCGGCCTGGCCATCCCGGTCTCGATCATCGCCACCTTCATCCTCATGCTGACCAGGGGCGTGTCGCTGAACGTGATGTCCCTGGGCGGGCTGGCCCTGGGCGTGGGCATGCTCGTGGACAACTCGATCGTCGTGCTGGAGGCCATCCACCGCCGGCGCGAGCAGGACGGCGAGGGCGCCGACGGTGCCGAGAGCGCGGCCCGGGGCGCCGGCGAGGTGGCCGGCGCGGTCACCGCCTCGACCCTGACCACCCTGGCGGTGTTCGTGCCCATCGTCTTCGTGGTGGTGGGAGTGGCCGGCCAGATCTTCCGCGACCAGGCCCTGACCGTGACCTTCAGCCTGGCCGTCTCGCTGGTGGTGGCGCTCACGTTCACGCCCATGGCGGCGGCCTTCGGCCGGCGCGGGGAACGGGCCGGGCCTGCGGGCGCTCCCGCCTCGGC
>JACZKN010000336.1 GCA_014859985.1 Candidatus Krumholzibacteriia bacterium
CGGATGGTCTGCTCGGCGCCGGCGGGCGCCGTCCCGCTCACGCGCCGCCCCCGGGCGGCTCGTCGCCCCGCGGCGGCGACAGGGGAAGCCAGCGGTTGATGAAGGCCATCACCAAAAAGGGCACCACGAAGATCAGCAGCCCCATGCCCAGGCCCTCGCGGCCGCCCAACTCCGGCACGTACGACTCGCGGAAGCCCACCCCGCTCTTGGAGAAGATCTGCCCGCCGACCACCACGTTCCAGCGCATGGCGAAGACCTGGACCAGCAGGATGGCCGCGGCAATGAACGAGAGGACGTGCCGCAGGGTGTCGGTCAGGTAGCGCCGCATCAGCACCACGATGGCCAGCAGCACGAAGGGGATCAGCGAACCGAAGATCAGCTGCACGCCGAAGAAGCTGAAGGGGATCCGGTTGAAGTAGAGCTCCCGCACCACCAGCCACTCCTCGTTCTGCTCGTAGGACAGGGACACCAGCTCCAGCAGTTCGAGAGTGACCGTGACGGTGGCGAACAGCCACAGCCACTGGGCCAGGGACTGGACGCAGGCCCCGTCGATGCGCCGCCCGTTCACCCGCGTCACGACGACGTAGAGCACCAGGATCATGGCCATGCCCGAGGTCACGGCCGAGAACAGGAAGATGATGGGCATCAGCGGCGTGGACCACAGGGCGTTGGCCTTGACCGAGCCGAACATGAACCCCACGTAGCCATGCAGGATGCAGGCCATGGGGATGCCGATCGCCGCGAGGGCGGTGATGGCCCGGTGGTCGACCGCGCGGGCCTCGGCGGAGGTGTCGTAGACCCCCAGGGCCAGGGTGGCGAAGACCTTCCGCTTCAGGCCGCGGCTGCGCGCGGCGGTCTCGATGATCTCGATCCGGTACATGAGCCAGATCTCGGCCACCACCAGCACCAGGTAAAGGCCGTAGATCAGCCCGAAGGCCGACATCGCCGAGCTGAAGTGGGGCGTGATCATGATGTTCAGGGCCCGCTCGGGATGCCCCAGGTGGGCCAGCAGGGGCAAGGTCGCCACCAGCAGGAACGCCAGCGACGCGACCATCGCCAGCCGCGCGACCGGCGCGAGTTCCCCGCGGCCGAACACGTGGAACAGCGAGGAGACGATGAAGGCGCCCGCCACCAGCCCGGTGATGTAGGGGTAGAGGGCGATCATCAGGCTCCACATCACGTGGAAATCGTTGGGGAACAGGAAATTCGTCGTGGGCTCGTGCATCAGCGCGCCTCCCCGCCCAGGTTTGCGTAGTGGCAGTTGGGCTGCGTGTGCAGCTCCGGCTTGAGCACCCGGACCTCGGTGGTGGCGATGAGCTCGGCCACCTCGTCGCCCAGGGCGCGGGCGTCGCCGATGCGCCGGGCGTCCGTCGGGCAGTTCTGCACGCAGGCCGTGGTCATCCCCTTGGCCAGCCGGTGGTAGCAGAGGGTGCACTTGGAGGCGGTATGGGTCTCGGGATGGATGAAGCGCGATCCGTAGGGGCAGGCTTGCACGCAGTAGCTGCAGCCGATGCAGCGCTGCTCGTCCACCAGCACCACGCCGTCGGGGCTGACGAAGGATGCGCCCACGGGACAGAGCTGCACGCAAGGCGTGTTGGTGCAGTGGTTGCACAGCTTGGGCACGAAGAAGGCCTTGGTGATCTCCGCCCCCGTCACCAGCGGCGCGAAGCCGTCGCGGGCGCCGTCGGGCGAGTCGATCCAGGTGCGCCCGGTGCGGGAGACCTGGTAGCGTTCGACCCAGGTGCGGAAGAAATGGCGCGGCACATTGTTCTCCCGCTCGCAGGCGCGGACGCAGGAGCCGCAGCCGATGCACTTGGCCACGTCCACCAGGTAGATCCAGCGGTGCTGCGTGGGGTCGTACGCGTAGCCCTCGCGCCCCCGGGCGGGCCCGCCGGACACCGTGTTGGCCGAGACCAGGGTCAGGTCCCCCCAGAACATGACCACCGCCATCCCCGCGGCCCCGCGCGCGGCGGCCTGGATGAAGTCCCGGCGCGAGACGCCCGGGGCGTGCTTCCTGTCGTTCATCGTCGGCCTCCTGCGGCGCCGGCCCGGCGGCCGGCGCACGGCGGCTAGGGGCTGTGGATGGCGTCCCGGTCGTGGCAGCCCAGGCACGCCTCGGCCGGGAAGGGATCCTGCGGGCCCAGGTCCAGGTGTTCGCGCAGGTCGATCTGGGGCATGGCGGCCGGCCGGGCGGCCAGGTACCGGTGGCAGTGGGCGCACAGCTGCCAGGACCGGTCGACGGGCATGTCGCCGACCTTCTCTCCGTCCTTGACGTGCACCGCCAGGGGACCGTGGCAGACCTCGCACTCCACGGTCCGGTGGCCCCCCTGCGCCTTGGCGGCGGCGACGTCGTCGTGGCATGCGGCGCAGGCCCCGGGCGCGCCGTGGACAGGGGGCGACGCCATGAATTCGTAGAGGGCGTCGCCCCGGTAGAAACCCATCTCGCCGAAGGATTCCGGGATCAGGAAGTGGCGCCCGACCACCAACGCGGTCAGCGCCGCCGTCAGCAGGATCGCACCGCGCCAGATGTGCTTGCTGTGTTCCATGGGCTACTCCGGTCCGGGGTCGGCCGGACGGCGGGGCGCCGCCGGCAGGGATTCGCGGGCCAGCAGCCGCCGGCAGAAGGAGCGGGGCGGTCCGCCGGTGGCCCCGGCCGCTGTAAGGGACTCGCGGGCCAGCAGGCGGCGCAGGAGGGAGGTGGATGGCGGGCCATGCCGATCCTCAGGGGGCGCCGGCGGCAGGGATTCCCGGGCCCAGAGCTGCTGCCATCCGGTGGCCAAGTTGCGCAGTGGGTGGGGCATGCCGCTCCTTTCGCCACCTCGGATTGATAATGGCTCTCAATCTGAAAATATCATATCAGTTTCGTGGGAGTTCTGTCAATGGATTAATGGACCGGGATATCCCGTTCGTGGGACCGGCATGCGGGGGCGAGGCTGTAGTGGTCTACCAGGGCAAAGGGAGGTTCAGCCGCGCCAGCTTGGCTTCGCACTCCTGGCGCTCGCGGTGGCGCGTCCAGCCGCCCTGCGGCGCGGGCTTCAGCCAGCCGGCCGCCTGGGCGATGGCGCACGCGCCGGCGGAATCGCCGGCGCCGATGGCCGCCAGGATCTCACCTTCTATCCGGGAGAAGAAACTGGCGCCCAGGCGGTAGTCCTGGAACGCCTCCCACACCAGCGGCACCCAGCGCGCCACGATCTCGTGGCCGATCACGTCGGCGTACTCGCGGATCTCCAGCTGGGCGTGCGGGTCCATGCGCAGGGCCAGGAAATGCAGCAGGTTGTGAAGGTCCATCTTCCAGTAGGCTTCCGTGTAGGTGCACAGGGGCAGATCCTTGCGGGCCTGCTCGCGGGCCACGCCGGCTTCCAGGCGCCCGTTGTAGACCGCGCGCACCCGGTCCTGGATCTCGGCCTCCTCGGCACTGAGGCGGGCGCCAAGTTCGGCGTCTGCGAAGCCGTCGCTGCCCTGCTTGTTGTTGGCTGCCTGGATGCGCCACTGGTCCGGTGCCGTGCGCTGGGCGGCGTCGATGGCCACCGAATAGCGTGTGGAAGTTTCATTCACCGAGGCCGTGCGATGCCGTATCCACTGGCGCCAGGCGTCCATGGGCACCCGGACGTGCAGCTTCAGCTCGCACATCTCGAACGGCGTGGTGTGGCGGTGGCGCAGCAGGTAGCGGATCAGACCGCGGTCGTCGCTGACGGCCCTGGTGCCCTCGCCGTAGCTGACCCGGGCGGCCTGGACCACGGCGCCGTCGTCGCCCATGTAGTCGACCACGCGCACCAGGCCGTCGTCCAGGACCTGGAACGGGACGCCCAGGATCTCGTCCAGGGCGGCGACCCGGGGGCCGAGTTCGCGATCAAGCGGGCGATGGCCGCCGAAC
>JACZKN010000337.1 GCA_014859985.1 Candidatus Krumholzibacteriia bacterium
TTCTTCTGCTGCCCACGGGCCAGGCCGCGGAGCGCGACGAGGCGGGCCGCGGCCTGGCCCGTGGGCAGCAGAAGAAGGCCCGCCTGCGCGACCGCACCCGGGTGCTCGAACGCATCCTTGCCGTTTCGGCCCGCATCAACGCCACCCGCCAGCTGCCGGAACTGGCCGAACGGGTGGTCGAGGCGGTGGCCGCGATCCTCGGCTTCGATCAGGTCTCGCTGTACCTGTGGTCGGACGCCGCCCGGGCCTTCCAGTTGCGTGCGGCGCGGGGACTGCCCGCCGACGCCGCCGCCCGCGACCGGCCCGTGACCCGCGACGAATACGTCGCGGTCACGGGATCGGACCGCCGCCGCGGCGGCTGTTTCCTGCTGCCGTCCGGCCCCTGCGACGCCGCCGGCCCGGGAGCGGACCGGGACCCGCCACCGGGCTGGCGCCTGGTGGTCCCGCTGCGCGCGCCGGCGGGGGAAACCTCGGGCTTCCTGGAACTGCGCCGGACGGCCGCGGGCCAACCGCCCGGTCGGGCGGAGATCCGGCAGCTGGAGTTCCTGGCCCGGCAGGCGGCGACGGCCATCGAGTCGGCCGAGGTCTACGACCGCCTGGCCCGCAACAACGCCGAGCTCTCCCTCGCGTCCGAGCAGCTGGACAGCCTGGCGGACATGAAGGCCAACTTCGTGGCCAACGTCAGCCACGAACTGCGCACGCCGCTGACCTCCATCAGCGCCTACACCGAGCTGCTGCAGCAGAACCTGGCGTCGATGTCCCGCGAGTCGCTCGACGAATTCCTCAAGGTGATCCACGCCGAGAGCGCCAAGCTGACCGGCGTGATCAACGACATCCTCGAACTGGGCCAGATGGAGAACGGCCGGCCCGCCCTGAACCGGGCCGAGACCGACGTCGGCGCCCTGGTGCGCCGCCTGGAGGAGGGCTGGCGCAGCCGCGCCGCCGAGTGCGGGCTGGAACTGCAGGTGCGGACGCCCGCGGCACCCATCCCCATGCCCGTCGATCCGGTGCTGCTGCA
This sequence comes from Candidatus Krumholzibacteriia bacterium, assembly GCA_014859985.1. Lineage (GTDB taxonomy): Bacteria > Krumholzibacteriota > Krumholzibacteriia > LZORAL124-64-63 > LZORAL124-64-63 > JACZKN01. Next base: position 1,019 of record JACZKN010000337.1, read on the forward strand.
GCAGCTGCTGACCCACCTGCTGGCCAATGCCTGCAAGTTCACGCCCGAGGGCGGGCGGGTGACCGTGGAACTGGAGGAATCGGGTACCGCCGTGCGCCTGGCCGTCCAGGACACCGGCATCGGCATACCGACGGACAAGCTGGGGGCGATCTTCGACAAGTTCTACCAGGTGGACGGGTCGGCCACCCGCCGGCACAACGGGCAGGGCGTGGGCCTGGCCATCTGCCACGAGATCGTCACCCACCACGACGGGCGCATCTGGGCCGAGAACGCCGAGGGCGGCGGTGCGCGCTTCACGGTGCTGCTGCCGCGGCGCACGGCGGTGGTGCAGCCGGTCCGGGCCCGGGACCGCGCCGGCCAGCCCTTCGATGCCGGCGAGTTCCTGCAGCGGCTGCTGCACTGGCTTTCCGAGAGCCTGGGCGTGCAGACGGTGACCCTGATGGAGCCCGAGCCGGACGGCCTGCACCTGGGCATCCGGGCCGCCATCGGCGTCAGCGGGACGGTCGTGCAGGGGGTCCGCGTGCGCCGCGGCGCGGGGATCGCCGGCCGCGTCTGGGCCACGGGCGAGTCGGTGCGCATCGACGACGTGACCCGCGACCCGCGCTTCGGCCGCGAGGAGAACGAGCCCCGCTACTCCACCCCTTCGCTGCTGTGCGTGCCCCTGCCCGGACCGCGGGGCGCGCGCGGCGTGATCTCCGTGAACAACCGGGCCGACGGGCGCCCGCTGGACGACGACGACCGCCTCTTCCTGGAGGCCCTGGCGCCGCGCGTGGCCGAACTGCTGGACCGGCACGAGGAATGGCTGCGGGCGACCCGCGAACTGGGCGCGCTGCGCGAGAGCCTGCGCGCCACCACCGCGGTGGGCCACCTGCGCCAGGAGAGCCTGCTGGGGCTCTGCCAGGAGATCTGCCTGGCGACGGCGCGCGGCGCGGGGGTGACCGCCGGTGAGCTGCAGCACCTGGCCTTCGCCCTGCAGTTCTACGACGTGGGCATGGGCTGCGTGCCGCCCCAGCTGCTGAACAAGCCCGAGCCCCTGGCGCCGGCGGAGCAGCGGGTGATGCAGCAGCACGTGGAGGCCGGCCTGGACATCCTGGACGTGCTGCGGCCGGACCTGCGCGAACGGCAGATCATCCTGCACCACCACGAGAACTTCGACGGCAGCGGCTATCCCGGGGGCCTGTCCGGGGAGGGGATCCCCCTGGGCTCGCGCCTGCTGCGGTTGGCGGACACCCTGGCGGCCCTGCTCAGCCCGCGGCCCTGGCGTGCGGCCTCTACCCTGGACGAGGCGCTGGCGGAGATCGCCGCCGGCGCGGGCCGGCAGTTCTGCCCCCGGCTGGTGCCGCTGTTCGTGGACGAGGCCGAGCGGCGGCGCGACCGCATCGCGTCCATGCAGCGGCGCGGCGCCGACGGCCGCGACCTGGCCCGGCCGGTGCTGGACCGCCGCGGCATGGTCACCCTCTGCTGAGGGCCGCGCGGCCGGTCAAGTCCGGCCGCCTGTGGCCGATACCTGCGGGGTCACCGACCCCGCCGCGAACCCGGAGGCCTGCTCTTGCGCAAGGTGCTGATCGCCGACGACGATGCCAACATCCGCAACATCCTCGACTTCACCCTGCACGCCGAGGGCTTCGACGTCGTGGCCGCGCGCAACGGCGACGACGCCTTCACCCTGGCCCTGGGCGAGCAGCCGGACCTGGTCATTCTCGACGTGATGATGCCCGGCACCAACGGCTTCGCCACCTGCCGTCGCCTGAAGGACGACCGCCGCACCGCGCGCATCCCGGTGATCCTGCTGACGGCGCGCGGCAGCCGCGACGACCGCCGGGTGGGGGAAGAGGCCGGCGCCGACGCCTACGTGACCAAGCCCTTCAGTCCCGGCAAGCTGATCTCCGCGGTGCAGGACCTGCTCGGGCTGCCACACCCCTGAGGCTTGCCGGCGGTGGACGCCCGCCGCGGCCCACGCTACCATGACGCGTTCCCGGGAGCCGGCCGCGGGCCGGCTCCCCGCGTGCCCGAGTTCCGAGCCCCGGACGTCCCGTGCCCGCCCAGCTGCTTGAAGTCGCCCTGCCGGTGCCGCTGCCGCGCACCTTCTCCTACCGCCACGAGCCGGCGCAGGAGTCGGCCCGCCGCCGTGCGGCCGTGGGCGACCTCGTGGTGGTGCCCTTCGGCCGCCGGCGGGAGGTCACCGGCCTGGTGACCGGGGCCGGTCCCCTGCCCGACGGCGTGACCGCGCACGAGGGCGTCGCCCTGCGGCCGGTGACGCGGATCCACCCGCCCGAGTACCGGATCGCGGGGGAGCGCCTGCGCCTGGCCCGCTGGCTCGCCGAGTACTACATGCTGCCCCTGGGCGAGGTGGTGCCCCTGTTCCATCCGCCGGCGCCGGGCACGGCCGCCCGGGGCGACGCCGAGGACGCGGCCGCCTATCCGGACGTGGACGCGGGCCCGGTGGTGCTGACCGTCGACCAGCGGGCCGCCCTGGCCGTGGCCGCGGCCCACCTGGACCGGGGCGCCTTCGGCGCCGTGCTGTTGCACGGGGTCACCGGCAGCGGCAAGACCGAGGTCTACCTGGCCCTGATCGAGCGCGCGCTGGCCAAGGGCCGCAGCGCCCTTTACCTGCTGCCGGAGATCGCGCTCACGCCCCAGACCCTGTCGCGCATCCACGCCCGCTTCGGCGAGCGCGCCGCCGCCATCCACAGCGGCATGTCCGCCGGGCGGCGCTGCCAGGTGCACGAGGCCGCCGCCCGGGGCGAACTGCAGGTGGTGGTGGGCCCCCGCTCGGCCCTGTTCGCGCCCCTGCCGGACCTGGGCGTGATCGTCGTGGACGAGGAGCACGAGAGCTCCTACAAGCAGGACGAGAAGCCGCGATACCACGCCCGCCACGCCGCCCTGGTCCGGGGACGCGAGGCGAAGGCGGTGGTGGTGCTGGGCTCGGCCACCCCCGACCTGGAGAGCGTGGCCAACGCCCGGGCCGGGCGCTTCGACCTGTGTCGGCTGCCGGACCGGCTGGGCGGGGGCGGCCTGCCGCCGGTGCGGATCGTGGACATGCGCGGCACCGGCGCCCCCGACGGGCTCTCGCCGGTGCTGGAGGACGCGCTGGAACAGACCCTGGCGGCGGGCCGCCAGGGCATCCTCTACTACAACCGGCGGGGCTTCGCGCGGGCGCTGCAGTGCCGGGACTGCGGCGAGGTGCAGGAATGCCCCAACTGCGACATCGCCCTGACCTACCACCTGCGGCCGCGGCGCCTGCTGTGCCACTACTGCGGGCATGCGCGCGGGGTGCCGGAGCACTGCCCGGCCTGCACGGTGGGCTCGTTCCTGCCCGGAGGCGGCGGCACCGAGAAGATCGAACTGCACCTGCACGGCCGTTTCCCCGAGGCGCGGGTCCTGCGCCTGGACCACGACACCACCCGTCGCCGCGGCAGCCACCGGCGCATCCTGGCGGCGTTCGCCGGGGGCGAGGCGGACATCCTGGTGGGCACCCAGATGGTGGCCAAGGGCCACCATTTCCCGCGGGTGGACCTGGTGGGGGTGCTGGCGGCGGACGACGGGCTGGGCATGCCCGACTTCCGCAGCGCCGAGCGCAGCTTCCAGCTGCTGACCCAGGTGGCCGGCCGGGCCGGGCGCACCGGCGCCGGGCAGGTGGTCTTCCAGACCTGGCGTCCGGAGGATCCGGTGATCCAGGCGGCCAGCCGCCACGACTTCGACGGCTTTGTCGCCGGCGAGATGCCGGTGCGCGAGGCCCTGGGCTACCCTCCGGCGCGGCGCCTGGTGCGACTGATGGTGTCGGCGCGGCGGCTGGGCGAGGCCGAAAGCGCGGCGCGGGAACTGGCGGGGGCCCTGCGGGCCAACCTGGGCCGCGGGAGGCTGGAGGTGCTGGGGCCGGCACCGGCGGTGTTCCCCCGCCTGCAGGACCGCTTCCGGGTGCAGCTGCTGCTCAAGGGCACCTTGCGGACGGCCGAGCGGGCGTGGCTGGCCGACTGCCTGCGCGCCCTGAAGGAGAGCCGTCGCGGGGTCGAGGTCGGCCACGACGTGGACCCGGTCAACGTTTACTGACCCGCGCGACGCCGGTCCTTTTGCCAGCGGATCTTGCGGGTTGCAACCGTTGGCGGCGCGTTGGACCTGGGCGGGGCGGGGACGGACCACGTTCTCTCCCGTGCTGCGGGTAAACTTTAACGATTTGTCAAATTGCCGTCGTTTTGGTACGATCCTCGCGTCCGCATTCCCACGGCGGCCGACAGGCGGCCGCCGCGTTGCATACGGAAAGGTCCACCATGACGTCCAATTGTGTCGCCCCGTGCCCGATCGTGTTCCGCCGTGCCCTGCCGTTGCTGGTGCTGGGTTGCTGCCTGGCGGCGGTCCTGCCGGCGCAGGCCCAGCCCGAGCCCGACCTCGCCGCCATCCGCGAGGCCATCGACCGCAACGGCTGGAGTTTCGAGGTCAGCGACCGCTTCACCTCGACCCTGACCGCGGACGAGCGGGCCAACCTGCGCGGCTACCGCCCCCCGGCCGGCTATGCCGAGGAGCTGAAGCGCAACCTGCGGACCTACCCGGTGGACAAAGCCGACCTGCCGTCCAACCTGGATTGGCGGGCCCTGGGCGGCGTCACCCCGGTCAAGAACCAGGGCAGCTGCGGCTCGTGCTGGGCTTTCGCGGCGACGGCCGAGCTGGAGTCGTTCGTGAAGATCTACTACGGGGTCGAGACCGACCTCTCCGAGCAGCAGGTGGTCTCCTGCAATCCCTACGGCGCCGACTGCGACGGCGGCTGGGCCACCGCCGCCTATTTCGTCTTCCGCAACACCGGCGCCGTGCTGGAGAACTGCGCGCCGTACCTGGCGATGAGCCCGCCGGCGGCGCCCTGCACCGACAGCGGGTTCCTCAAGTACGCCTGGATCACGGGCTACGACCACATCGCCAACGACGTGGAGCAGATCAAGGCCGCCCTGCAGAACGGCCCGGTATGCACGGGCATCGACGCCAGCCCCGAGTTCGAGGCCTACAGCGGCGGCTGCTACGACGTGCCGGGGCAGCGGGTCAACCACCTGGTGCTGATCGTCGGCTACGACGACCGCGCCTGCGGCGGGCAGGGCGCCTGGCTGATCAAGAACAGCTGGGGCGCCGGGTTCGGCGAGGGCGGCTACATCTGGGTGCGGTACGGGGCCGGCCTGACCGGCAGCTCGGTCACCCAGCTGCGCTACACGCCGCCGCCGAGCGGCGTCACCCTGGCGGCCTCCCTCGGCGCGGAGCCGCTGTACGGCGACGAGACCGTCGAGCTCACCTGGACCACCTCCGGCGCGCCCGTAGCCAGCGTCGATATCCGCCTGGGCATCGACGGCGACTGCCACGACCTGGTGGTGGCCGAGGACGTGCCCAACACCGGAAGCTACCAGTGGAGCGTGCCCAACCTGGGCAACGAGCGCGCGAGCCTGCTGGTCTTCGCCAGCGGCGGCACCGGCCAGGGCTGGGGCAAGACCCCCGCGTTCCTGGACATCGTCGGCCACAAGGTGCGCTACGTCTCGACCCTGGGCAGCAACACGGCGCCCTACGAGACGCCGGCGACGGCGGCCCACACGATCAGCGCCGCGATCGCCGCCTGCACCGGGGTCGACACGCTGCTGGTGCGCGGGGGCGACTACCTGGACTCGGCCACCATCTCCGGGCCCATCCACCTGCTCGGCGGCTGGAACGACGCGTTCACGGCGCGCGATCCGCTCCAGTGGCCCACGCGCCTGCGTTCGGGCGGCTCGGCGCTGCGCTTCGTGGCCGGCGCCGGCGACTTCTGCGGCGTGGAGGGCTTCACGTTCCTGGACTGCGTCGGCTCCACCTTCAGCCTGCCGGTGGGGGGCCAGCACGGCGGCGCCATCTACAGCAACGGGGCCTCGCCGGTGGTGCGCGACTGCGTGTTCACGTCCAACCGCGCCGCGCCCGGCTCGTCCACGGGCTACGGCGGGGCCGTCTGCGTCGTGGGCGGCAGTCCCCTGGTGGAGGACTGTACCTTCACCGGCAACCTGGCCAGCCGGGGCGGCGCGTTCGGCGTCTTCGGGGGCGCGACCGCAGTGCTGCGCAACAGCACCTTCCTGGGCAACGCCTGCACCGACAGCGCCGGCGCGTACCTGGGCGCGGCCGTCGTCGTCGAGAACGCGGCGCTGACGGTCGAGGGCGGCAGCTTCACCGGCAACGGCAGCGCCGGCCGGGGCGGCGCCCTGGCGGCCCTGGCGGCGGACCTGATCCTGGTCGATGTGACCGTCTCGGGGAACCGCTCCCTGGGCGGCGGCGGCGGTCTGCACGCCGTCGGCGGCACCCTGGGCGCGGTGAACACCGTGTTCGCGTCCAACACCACCGGCGGCGGCAACGGCGGCGGCCTGGAGACCGACGGCACGGTCCTGGACCTGCGCAACGTGCGCGTGCGCGACAACCGCGCCGCGAACCTGGGCGGCGGCCTGAGCGCCTTCAACGCCGCCGGGGTCGTGGAGAATTGCCTCGTCGACGGCAATGCCGCCGCCAGCGGCGGCGGCGTGGTGGCCTTCGCGGGCGGCGAGCCGCTGGCCTTGCGCAACTCGATCGTGGCCTTCAACACCGCCGGCGGCGGCCTGCTGGCCGCCGGCACCGGGCTCCTGGCCGACTACAACAACGTCCACGGCAACCTGGGCGGCGACTACCCGTCCGGCGCCCCCGGTCCCCACGACGCGGCCGGCGACCCGCGCCTGCTGAGCCCGGCCGAGCCGGCGCTGCTGCAGGGCTCGGTGTGCATCGACGCCGGCGATCCGGCCCCCGGCTGCGCCGACCCGGACGGTTCGCGCTGCGACATCGGCCTTTTGGGCGGGCCCCTGGCCGACTTCACGGCGCCGCCCCCGGTCAGCGGCCTGGACGGGGCCGACCTCGGCGGCGGGACCTACCGCATCTCCTGGGACCCGTCGCCCGACCCCCAGGTGGGCGCCTACGCGGTCTACCGCGACACCGCGGCGGTGTTCGCGCCCACGGCGGCCAACCTGCTGGACATCGTGGCCGACGGCACGTCCCTGGAGGACACGCCGACCCGCGACGGCACCTACTACCTGGTGGCCGCCCTGTGCGGCGACCTGCGGCAGGGCGGTTACTCGGCCCCGCTGGTGCTGGGCGGCGGGCTGTCGACAGTCGAGCCCGGCGATGCGCCGCCTCGGGTGCTGGCGGTCACCGGCATCGTGCCCAACCCGTTCAACCCGCTGACCATGATCCGCTTCGCGGTGCCGGCTGAGGGTCGCGTCGAGGTGGCGATTTTCGACCTGCGCGGCCGCCACATCTGCACCCTGGTGGACGGGAACCTGGCCGCGGGCGCCCACCGGACCGCCTGGGACGGGCGCGACGGCTCCGGCCGCGCCGCCGCCGCGGGCGTCTACTTCGTGCGCGTGCGTGGGGCGGGCGCGGTGACCACCGCGAAGATGGTGCTGGCCAAGTAGCCCCCGCCGGCAACGGACCCCTGCCGGGAACCGCCGCCCTTTGCCGGGGCGGCGGTTCCCGGTCGCCGGCCCCCCTCCCGGCCGAAACCGGGCCGGAACCATCCGTGAGAGATTCGCGAATTCCCCTGCAACAACTGGACTTGCCGTGCGTAGGGACTTGTCTAGGTTCCAGGACCGACTCGAGGCGTCTCGCCCGCCGCCGCCGCACCGACGTTGCCGCAACCGAGCGAGACCGCCATGCCCTCCCTTTCCCGCCTTGCCTTGCCGCCATTGCTCGTCCTGATCGGGATCGTCACCCTGCTGCCTGTCGCCGACGCGCGCACCCTGCCGGCGGCCGAAGGACGCGCCGCGGCGCAGCGCACCCGGGTGCGCGTCCCGGGCGAGTTCGAACGGATCGACGCCCTCCTGCTCGGCGCCGCCCAGATGGTGCAGTTCCATCCCCAGGTGCTGGTCGACATCGTCGCCGCGGTGCACGGCACCATCCAGGTCGTGGGGCTGGTGGGCTTCAAGGACGAGCGCGAGCAGGTGGCCACGCTGCTCGACGACGCCGGCCTGCCGCCGGACGCCATGACCATGGTCACCGCGCCTGTCCGGTCCATGTGGGCGCGGGACTACGGTCCGCTGACGGTCCTCGACCCCCAGGGCAACCCCTACTTCCTGGACGCCACCTACCAGGGCCGCGGCGCCGTGCGGGACGACGAAGTCCCGGAGCACCTGGGCCGGCGGTTCTCGATCCCGGTGGTCGACCTGCCCCTGACCATGGAGGGCGGCGACCTGCTGAGCAACGGCCGGGGCCTGGTCCTGACCACCCAGCGCCTGCTCAAGCGCAACGAACAGGAGCACGGCTACAGCTTCGAGGACGTCTGGGGGATCCTGAAGCTCTACTGCGGCTTCACCGACTGGGTGGCGCTGCCCTCCCTGCAGGGCGAGCCCACCGGTCACCTCGACATGTACCTGACCTTCGTCACCGCGACGACGGTGGTGGTCGGCAGCTATGACCCCGCGGTCGATCCCGACAACGCCGCCTGGCTGGACTGGGTCGCCCGCCAGCTGGCGGGCCGGGAGACCCCCGACGGGCCCCTGCAGGTCGAGCGCATCCCCATGCCGCGTCACGACGACGGCCACTGGCGCACCTACACCAACGTGGTCTACGCCAACGGCGTCCTGCTGGTGCCGACCTACGCCGAATGCTGCGGTGAACTGGACGGGCAGGCCATCGCCGTGTACGAGCGGCTGCTGCCCGGGTGGAAGGTGATCGGGGTGGAGTCGACGAGCCTGATCCGGCGCAACGGTTCCCTGCACTGCGTGACCCTGGGCCTGTCCGAGCTGCCGACGGCCCTGTGAGGGACCGGCCGCGGGGGGGTCAGTCCAGCCAGCGCAGCAGCTCGTCGGTGGCGATGCGGGCGTCCAGGTCCAGCCGCCCGATCCGCTCGGGCAGGACCCAGCGCAGGCCGGCCCCGGCGGACTGCTTCTTGTCGCCCAGCAGGAGGCTCTCGAGTTGCTCGCGCGGCGGCGCGGGCCAGCTGGTGGGCAGACCGCAGCAGCCCAGCAGTTCGATCACCTGCAGCGCCAGGGGCAGGGGGCAGCGGCCGCGTTCGGCCGACACCCGCACCACGACCGCCATGCCCACGCTTACCGCCTCGCCGTGGCCGAGGGGCCGTTCGCCGCGGGCCGACCAGGCCTCCAGCACGTGGCCGAGGGTGTGCCCCAGGTTCAGAGCCCGGCGCGGGCCGCTCTCGCGGAAGTCGCGGCCGACCACGTCCGCCTTGACCCGCGCGGCGCGGCCCACCCAGTCGCGCCAGGGCAGGGCGCCCAGCACGCCGCCGACGGGCTCGTCGGCGGCGCCGTCGGCCAGCAGCCGCTGCAGGGTCTCCCGGTGACCCCACAGGTCGGCCCACAGGCGCGGTTCGCCGATGATGGCGGTCTTGACCAGTTCTGCCATGCCGTCGCGCCACCAGCGGCGGCTCAGCGTGCCCAGGAAGCAGGGGTCGGCCAGGACGGCCACGGCGGGGTGGAAGCAGCCGACGGGGTTCTTCAGCCCGCCGGCGTTGACGGCGGTCTTGCCGCCGATGGCCGCGTCGACCATGGCCAGCAGCGTGGTGGGGATGGCGACGAAACCCACGCCGCGGTTCCAGGTGGCGGCCGCGAAGCCGGCCAGGTCCAGCACGGCGCCGCCGCCGATGCCCACCACGGTGCCGTCGCGGGTCAGCCGGCAGGCCGCCAGCCACTCCCACACCTGGTGCAGCCGGGCCGGGGTCTTGGCCCCTTCGCCCCCCTCGATCACCAGCACGCGCAGGGGATCGCGGGGGCAGCCGGCCTGGATGCCGTCCAGCCATTCGCGGTGCAGCTCGGCAACCCGGCGGTCCACGAGGTAGACCGGGGGCGGGGCGGCCACGTAACGGGGCAGTTCCAGCCCTGCGAGGGGGCCGAGAATGAACCGGCTGGTCCGGCCGTCCAGCTGCATCTCGATGACGGTGGAGCGGTCGCGCATGGTCCCCGGGGGGCCTCCCGCCTTTTGTTGCAAACGGTTTCAAGGTGCCGATCGAACAATTTCATAACCGCGTAACCCATTAACATGATAATGGGTTTCACAATCGTTGTAAATCCTTGTTTGTCTTGTTTCCCGCCCATCTGCGCACTACTTTGGTCCCGCCGGGAGGACCGCATCTTAGCTTCCGGCAGGCTGGAATTCCACCAAAGGAGTTGTTCCCATGGCAGGTCAGATGGTTGAAGTCCGCTGGCATGCGCGGGGTGGGCAAGGGGCCAAGACGGCCGCCATGTTCCTGGCCGAGGCTGTCCTGGAGAAGGGCAAGTACGGGCAGGGATTCCCCGAGTACGGTCCGGAGCGGCGCGGCGCTCCCATGCGGGGCTACACCCGCATCGCCGACGCGCCGATCCGCCGCCACTGCATGATCGAGAATCCGGGCATCGTCATCGTGCTCGACCCGAGCCTGCTGGACAGCCCCGCCGCGGGCGTGACCGCGGGCACGGACAAGGATACGATCTTCCTGGTCAACACCACCGAGAAGCCCGACACGGTCAGGAAGAAGCTGGGAATCAAGGGTGCCGCCGTGCACACCGTCGATGCCACGGGCATCGCGCTGGACACCATCGGCCGGCCCATCCCCAACATGCCGATGATCGGCGCGTTCCTGGCCGTCAACACGGTGATGACGGTGGAGGAACTGAAGGACGCCCTGGTGGCCCAGCTGTCGAGCAAGTTCTCGCGGGCCGTCATCGACGGGAACCTGGCCGCCGTCGAGCGCGCCAACAAGGAGCTGGTGTCCGCATGATCAAGACTTCCGAACTCCACGAGGGCGGCATCATCCGCGAGGCCGGCAACGCGTCGACCTACAAGACGGGCGACTGGCGCACCTTCGTCCCGCAGTTCGTCCAGGAGAACTGCATCCATTGCATGTTCTGCTGGATCTACTGCCCGGACTCGGCCATCGACATCGACACGTCGGGCCCCAAGCCCCTGATGAAGGGGATCATCATGGACCACTGCAAGGGCTGCGGCATCTGCGCCCACGAGTGCCCGCCCGTCAAGAAGGGCAAGGCCGCCCTGGTGATGGTCCGGGAAGAGAAGTAAGGCGACAGCCGGAAAGGAGCGAACCATGCAGCAGAAACTCGTGGCGCTGTCCGGCAACGAAGCCGTGGCCTACGCCTTCAAGCAGGCCCGGCCCCACGTCGCCGCAGCCTTCCCCATCACTCCCCAGACGGAGATGATGCACAAGTACGCCGAGTTCGTGGCCAACGGAGAATCGGCCACGGAGATGATCCTGGTCGAGAGCGAGCACTCGGCCATGAGCGCGGCCGTCGGCTCGGCCGCGGCCGGCGCGCGCACCTTCACCGCCACCAGCAGCGCGGGCTTCGCGCTGATGTGGGAGGTCGTGTACATCGCGGCCTCGCTGCGCCTGCCCATCTGCATGGCGATGGTCAACCGCGCGCTCAGCGGCAACATCAACATCCACTGCGACCACAGCGACAGCATGGGCGGCCGCGACGCCGGCTGGATCCACCTGTTCAGCGAGAACGCCCAGGAGTCCTACGACAACGGGCTGATGGCCTGGCGCATCGCCGAGCACATGGACGTCCGCCTGCCGGTGATGGTCAACTACGACGGCTTCATCATCAGCCACACCGCCGACGCCCTGCACATGCTGCCGGACGAGGCGGCCTGGAAGTTCATCGGCCCGTACAAGCACAAGTACACGCTGCTGGACGTGGAGAATCCCATCACCGTCGGTCCGTTGGACCTGACGGACTACTACTTCGAGCACAAGACCAGCCAGCTGGCGGCCTACGACAAGGTCCCCGGCGTGGTGCAGGCGGTCAGCGACGAGTTCGGCAAGCTCACCGGCCGCCACTACGGCTTCGCCGAGGAGTACCTGCTGGACGACGCCGAGATGGTGATGGTGATCCTGGGCTCGAGCGCCGGCACCGCCAAGGACGTCATCGACGAGTACCGCGCCAAGGGCGTCAAGGCGGGCCTGCTCAAGCTCCGCATGTTCCGGCCCTTCCCCGCGGCCTACGTCGCCAAGGTGCTGGCCGGCCGCAAGGCCGTCGCCGTGCTGGACCGTTCGGCCAGCTTCGGCGGCTTCGGCGGCCCGGTCTTCACCGAGGTGCGCAGCGCCATGTACGGGCAGAAGGTCCCGGTGCACGGCTACATCTACGGCCTGGGCGGCCGCGACTTCGACCTGCGCCAGGTGGCGACCGTGCTGGACAACCTGCAGAAGGTCGCCGCCGGCGGCCAGATCGAGGACGTCAACCTGCTGGGCGTCAGGCTCTAGGAAAGGAGGCACGACATGGCAGTCAATCTCAAGCAGTTGACCCAGAGCGAAGACCTCCTGGCCGGGGGCCATCGCGCCTGCGCGGGGTGCACGGGTTCGAACATCCTGCGCCAGATCATGCTCACCGCCGGACCGGACACGGTCGTCGGCGGCGCCACCGGCTGCATGGAGGTGGTCACGACCATCTTCCCCTACACCGCGTGGAAGACCTCGTTCATCCACAGCGCCTTCGAGAACTGCGCCGCCACCATCAGCGGCGTGGAGACGGCGTTCCGCGCCCTGAAGAAGAGCGGCGAGCTGCCGGTGGCGCGGGAGAAGATGAACTTCATCGCCTTCGGCGGCGACGGAGGCACCTACGACATCGGCCTGCAGTCCCTGTCCGGGGCCATGGAGCGCGGCCACAACATGCTGTACGTCTGCTACGACAACGAGGCGTACATGAACACCGGCATCCAGCGTTCGAGCGCGACGCCCCTGGGCGCCCACACCTCGACGGCGCCGGCCGGCACGGTGAAGCAGGGCAAGGAGCAGAACCGCAAGGACCTGACCAAGATCATGGTCGCCCACAACATCCCCTACGTGGCCCAGACCACGCCCTTCCACTGGAAGGACCTGGCCACGAAGGTGGAGAAGGCCCTGGCCTGCGACGGCCCGGCGTTCCTGAACATCCTGATGCCCTGCACCGTGGGCTGGCACTTCGACACCGCCATCGGCATGGAGATCGCCCGGGAAGCGGTCGAGACCAACTTCTGGCCGCTGTTCGAGGTGGAAGACGGCAGGTACACCATCAACCACAAGCCCAAGGAGCGGGCGCCCATCGCCGACTGGATGAAGAAGCAGGGGCGCTTCAAGCACCTGTTCAAGCCGGGCAACGAGCATCTGCTCGAGACCTCGCAGAAGTACGTGGACGACCAGTGGGAGAAGCTGCTGAAGCTCGAGGCGATGAGCAACGGCTAGGGTCCGCCCCGGCCGCGGCGCCGGGCACGGGGGCGGGTCCGCGGGCCCGCCCCTTGCATGCCCGGCCACGCCGGCGGTCCCGCCACGGCCGCCTGCGGGCGGCAGCGGCGGCCGGGCCGCGGGAAACGGCAGTTCCGGCAACCTTGAGGACCTTCGCGCCACGCGCGGAAAGGAGTCTGTTTACCATGCGCAGAGGATGGATTCTGACCATCGCCGCGTCCGCCCTGGCGGTCGCGGGCAGCCTGCCCGCCCAGGCCGGCGGCTTCGGCCTGGGGCTGAGCGCGGCCCTGCCCACCGGCGACTTCGGCGACTATCTGGACTCGGGCTTCGGCGTCCACGCCATGTACAAGCGCCCGGTGACGCCCCTGGTCCAGCTTACGGCCGACGTGGGCTGGACCCGGTTCGGCACGGCCGACCTGACGGGCGACCTGGGCGGATTCGACGGCTTCGCCGCGGCCGACGACAATCTGGACGTGTGGAACTTCACCGGCGGCGGCAAGGTGGACTTCATGCCCTTCGGCCTGGGCCTGGAATACGGCTACTTCAGCGAGATCGACGAGTACGGCCTGGTGCCGAACGTCGGCGTCAGCTTCACGAAGTTCGCCGTCGACCTGCGCTACAAGGCCACCGGCGACGCCAACTGGTTCGAGGTCCGCGCGGGCCTGTACTTCTAGTCCCGCCGCGGGCGGGCGCATTGCGGGGCGGTCCGGCCGGGCCGCCCCGCGTCCGTCCGTGCCGCCTGCGGGGCGTAGCTGCGGCCGCCGCCGCATGCTAGATTGGCCCGATCAGGCCGGCGGCCGCCGCCCGTGCCCGCGGCCGCACCGACAGGGGAGCCCCATGGACTGCCGCACCATCTTCTTCGCCATGGCCGACCGCTTCGACCCGGTCGCCGCCGGCGACTGGTCCGCCCACATCCAGTTCAACATCGCCGGGCCGCACGGCGGCGATTTCACGGTCAAGATCGCCGACGGCGTCTGCACCGTGACCGAGGGCGACGACCCCGCCGCCACCAGCGGGGTGCGGGCCGCCGACGAGACCTGGCTGGGGATCGTCGACGGCAGCGTCAATCCCCTGACCGCCTTCATGACCGGCAAGGTGAAGCTGTCGGGGAACATGGGGGACGTGCTGAAGCTGCAGGACCCGGAACTCTTCCGCCGACCCTGAGGAGCCGTCGTGAGCCGACCCGACGCCGAGCGCCTGTGCGGACTGCTGCTGCAGGCCGCCCGCCTGAAGACAACGCCCCGCACGGGCTGGGTCCAGCGCGGCGTGCCGCGGGCCGAAAGCGTGGCCGACCACAGCCACGGCGTGGCGGTGGCCGCGCTGCTGCTGTGCGAGCTGCACGACGGCCCTCTGGACCGCGCGCGCGTGCTGACCATGGCCGTGCTGCACGACCTGCCCGAGAGCGTGACCGGCGACCTGTCCCTGGGTGCTTCGCGCCTGCTGCCGGCGGGGGCGAAGGCCGCCATGGAGGCGGCGGCGCTGCAGGAGGTGGGGAAGGGCCTGCCGTTCTTCGCCGGCTGGCGCGCGGCCTGGGAGGAATTCGAGGCGCAGACGAGCGCGGAGGCGCAGCTGGTGCGGGACGCCGACCGCCTGGACCTGCTCTGCCAGGCCCTGGTCTACGAGCGGACCACCGGGTCACGGGAGCTGCAGGAGTTCTGGACCTTCGCGCCGCCCGAATCGTTCCGGCTGCCGGCCGCCCGGGACCTGGCCGCGGCCCTGGCCGCGCGCCGTCCCTGACCGCAGGATCGGCCCCGACCAAGATATCGGGCCCGGCTACCGCGGCGCGGCCAGCGCCGCGATCTCGCCGGGCCGGTACCCCAGCGCCGTCCAGTCGAGCACGCCGTCCGGCCCGTGGCAGCGGTCGCAGGTCAGGGCTCCCTCGCGGCGGATCGCGTGGCTGACCTCCAGCATGGCGTCGTTGGGCAGCCAGCGCGGGTCGGTGCCGCTGCCGGCGAGGGCCTCCGCGTACGCGCCGGTGTTCCAGCCGTCGATGGTCATGAAGGCCATGAAGCGGTCCAGCATGTAGTGCTTGAACAGCCGGCCGTACATCATGCGCATCATCGGCTTTTCCAGCTCGGCGCGCGCGGCGGCGTCGGGGTCCCCGTCCCGGTAGTACAGGGGCAGGTTGTAGGGCACGAACATGCCGCCGAAGGGCCCGATGTTGCCCAGATCGATGTGCTGGCGTCCGTTGAAGCGTTTCATCGCGTGCAGCTTGCTGGGGCGGCGCTGGGCGATCGGCCGCATCACGCGCTCGTACCAGCCGGCGTAGTCGAAATCCGCGAACTCGGGCCAGCGTTCGTCGGCCGTGTAGAAGCGGTACAGGCCCGCGCCGTTGGGGTTGTCGCCCACGGGATTGCCCAGGAAGGTCGCGTCGCCGTTCCACCACACGTAGGCCAGGCCCTCGCCCGGGGCGCTCAGCCTGCTCGGGTCGTGGTAGACGAAGATGCCGGGTTCCTCCTCGTATTCGGTGACGAAGAAGTCGCGGCGGCTGGCGTTGTCCGGGTGCAGCGAAGGGATGTGGCAGGTCCGGCAGGCCACGCGCTCGAGGTGGGCGTCGATCTGCTCGCCCCGCGCCACCGTGCCGTGCACCGGCGCGGGGTGGCAGCCCAGGCAGGAGACCTCCACGCCGGGCAGGTCGTTGGCCATCATCGTGGTGGTGTGGGTGCCCTTGGCGATGAGGTGCCCGCGGGACTCGTGGCAGTCCAGGCAGGTGACGCCCGCGGCCGCGTGCACGTCCCAGGCGGGGGAGAAGGGCGTGCCCCGCTTGGAGCCCGGGTGCAGCACCCGGGGCCGGTCCCGGCCGGTGGCGGTCAGGCTCGGCATGAATTCGCCGGCGCCTTCCTCGACGTAGACGTCGCCGCCCAGGTTGTGCTGGTGGCAGCGCAGGCAGGCGGCCGTTCCCGGCCGGCCCACCGAGAGGGCGGCGCGCAGGCTGCGGTCCTGGCCCCAGCGCAGGCGCCCGTTCGCGTCGCGCTCGACCTGCTTGCGGTCCATGTCGTAGGCCGCCGCGTGGCAGATCAGGCAGTCGATGGCGTCCTTCTCCACCGCCAGGGTGCGATACAGGGGCATCATCTCGCCCAGGGGCGCCTGGGCCTGGCCGCCGATGTGGCACTGGCCGCAGCCCTCGCTGAGGGTGTCGCCGCGCTGGGTGACCACCAGCTCGGCCCAGGCCGTCATGGCGAAGCTGCCGGGCTTGGGGCAGGGGCGGTTGATCTTGCCCATGGGGAAGCCGTCGGTGGAGCTGCCGTCGAAGCCCCACACGTCGGCGTGGGCCGTGGTGAAGAAACGGTAGTGGGCCGAGCCGGTGAGATTGTCCATCAGGTCGGCCTGCCGGAAGGCCCCGTCGGGCTCCCGCCAGCGGACGGTCTCGTGGCAGCCGAGGCACGTGCGCGGGCCCTCGTAGGCGCGCACTCCCGCGTCGCGCAGCAGGGCCACGTGGGCCATGGCTGCGCCCGGCAGGTCCGCTGCCAGGGCCAGGGCGACGCGGTCGAAGCCGGCGTCGTCCCACCGCTCGACCGGAAACGTCATGGCGGCGGGCCGGCTGCCGGGCGGGAGCATGGCGTTGATCAGGTGGGACCAGCCGAGCACGAGGGCCACGAGCGCCACCGCCAGGGCGGCAAAGGCGGCGAGGGCGCGGCGGAAGCGGCGTCGGGGCATGCCTGGGCCTCCACGGATGGGGATCGTCGAGCGATCTCGGAACAACCTGATCGTCGAAGCCCGGCAGGTCAAGCGGAAGCGGCGCCGCGGGGGCAAGCCGGCGCGCAGGAAGCCGAACCGGCCGCGCCGCCTTCTAGAAGTGGGCGTTGATCCCCGGCAGCCACTGCAGGCCGCGGGGGTTGTTGCCGGCCCGGTTCAGGAGCCCGATCTGCACGCCGCGCAGCACGTCGGTGCTGTTGAAGATCCCGATGGTCACGCCGGTGGTCGTGCGGGTGCGGGTGTAGGCGCCGGTGCCCAGGCCGGTCAGGGCGGTCGTCTTGAGGGCCCCGACGCTCAGGCCGGCCCCGTGCAGTTCGTCCCCGCCCACGCCCAGGCCGCCCACGAAGACGCCGCGCAGGGCGTCGCCGCCGACGCCGAGGCCGCCGATCATCAGCCCGCTGAGGTCGTCGCCGCCGACGCCCAGGC
>JACZKN010000338.1 GCA_014859985.1 Candidatus Krumholzibacteriia bacterium
GCACGCGGCGCTCGGCCGCGCGACCCCTGGCGGCGGTGGCGGCGCGGCTGCAGGGGCAGCAGGTGCGGCTGCGCCTGCTGGACCCCGCGCGGTTGCTGGAACGGGGATATTCGCTGACCTTGGGACCGGACGGCCGCGTGCTCAGGCGCGCCGGCGACGCGGCCCCGGGGGACCTGCTGACGACCCGTCTGACGGACGGCGAACTCGAGAGCATCGTGCAGCCGGGGGGCCACGCCGGTCCGCCCCGGAAACCGAGGACCAGGCGAAAGGCGAAGACGCGTGGCGGAAACGAAGAGGACGGCGGCCAGGAAACTCTCTTTCGGTGAGGCCGTGGCCGAGGTCGAGACGATCCTGGCCGGCCTGGAGGCCGACGACGTGGACATCGACCGCCTGGGCGAGGAGGTCCGGCGCGCCGTCGAGCTGATCCAGCTCTGCCGGCAGAAGCTGGAGAAGACGGACCGCGAGGTGCGCGACCTGGTGGCCGGCCTGCAGGCCGACGACGCGGCCGGCGGCCAGCCGGGCAAGGACGAGACGCCTTGAGCGACGTCCTGATCCGCGTCCGCGACCTGACCCGCGACTACCGCCTGATCAAGCGCCGCGAAGGCGTGGTGGGCGGCCTGGTGGACCTGGTGCGCCCGCGCTGGTCCACCCTGCGGGCCGTGGCCGACGTCAGCTTCGACATTGCCCCGGGGGAGATGGTGGGCTACATCGGGGCCAACGGCGCCGGCAAGTCCACCACCATCAAGATGCTCACGGGCATCCTGACCCCCACCGGGGGCGAGGTCACCGTCGGCGGCCTGGTGCCCTGGAAGCAGCGCCGCCAGTACACCCGCCACATCGGCGCGGTCTTCGGCCAGCGCACCCAGCTGTGGTGGGACCTGGCGGTGGTCGAGTCCTTCCGGCTGCTGAAGAAGATCTACGAGGTGCCGGACGACGTCTACGCCGCGCAGATGGGCGTCTTCAACGAGCTGCTGGGCATCGACGAGTTCCTGCACCAGCCGGTGCGCAAGCTATCCCTGGGCCAGCGCATGCGCTGCGACCTGGCCGCCGCCCTGCTGCACAAGCCGCGCATCCTGTTCCTGGACGAGCCCACCATCGGCCTGGACGTGGTGGCCAAGGAGAACGTGCGCCGCTTCCTGCGGGAGATCCGCGACCTGCAGGGCGTGACGGTGATCCTCACCACCCACGACCTGGGGGACATCGAGCAGCTCTGCCGCCGGGTCATGATCATCGACAAGGGCCGCGTCCACTTCGACGGCGAACTGGAGGAACTGCGCCGCCGCACCGGCCACCGGGTGCGCATGACCGTCGATTTCCGCGAGCCGACCAGCGGCGCCCGCCTGGCGACCGTCACCGCGGGCCTGCCCGTCGTCTGGCAGGAGGGCGAGGGCCGCCGCCACGTGGCGGAGTTCCGCCGCCTGGACGTGGCCGGCGCCGACGTGATCAAGCGCGTGGTCAACGACTGCCCCGTGCGGGACCTGGCGCTGGCGGAACCGGACATCGAGGAGATCGTGCGGGAGATCTACCGCGATTCGGCGGCGGCCGCGGCGCCGGCGCCCGGAAGGTCGGCGTGAGCGGCGCGGCGGCCACCCGGCTGGACCCCTGGCGCCGCTCGGCGGCGGCCACGGCGGGCCTGTACCTGCATTTCGTGCGCCTGGCCTTCCTGAAGTTCCTGGCCTACCGCCTGCGCTACTACACCGGGGTGATCAGCTACACCATCTTCGTGGCCGGGTACTACTACCTGTACCGGGCCCTCTACGCCAGCCGGGCGCCCGGCCCCGGCGGCGTGGCCGAGATGGGCGGCCTGACGGTCGGGGAGATGATCACCTACGTGGCCGTCGGCTGGATCGGCCGCAGCTTCTACTTCAACAACATCGGCCGCGACCTGATGCACCAGGTGCGGGAGGGGCAGATCGCCATGCAGCTGATCAAGCCCTACGACGTGCAGTCGGTGATGATGTTCGAGGCGGCGGGGGAGGCCGTGTTCCGCCTGGTGATGTTCACCGTGCCCATCACCGTGGTGATCGTGCCCCTGTTCGGCGTCCACCTGCCCCCGCAGCCGGTCCTGCTGGGCTGGACCGTGCTCAGTTTCACCCTCTCCCTGGTGGTCTACAGCCAGCTCAACTTCCTGGTGGGCTGCCTGGCCTTCCACATGAAGAACATCGACGGCGTGCTGCGGGCCAAGATGGTCAGCGGCGACTTCCTGGCCGGCGTGATCGTGCCGTTCAGCTTCTTCCCCGAGTGGTTCCAGCGGGTGGTGGAGTGGCTGCCCTTCCAGGCCATCGGCTACCTGCCGGTGATGATCTACCTGGGCAAGCGCCCCGGCGACGAGCTCTGGCAGGCCCTGCTGGTGCAGGCGGGCTGGGCGGTGGGCCTGTGGCTGGCCGGCCGCGTCGCCTTCCGGCGCTCGCTGCGGCAGGTCGTGGTGCAGGGAGGCTGAGGTGGACGACGCGCAGGGCACCCTGGCGAGGCTCCCGGAACGCGCCTTCTGGCCGCAGGTGCGCTGGCAGGCGGGCATCTTCGGCGCCTACTTCGGCCAGTTCGTCAAGACCCGCCTGGCCTACCGCATGGACTTCCTGGTGGACACCCTGGGCGTGCTGGCGAGCATCGGCATCCAGCTGGCGGTGCTGACCACCCTCTTCAGCAAGGTCAGCGCCTTGCAGGGCTGGAGCTTCGAGCAGGTGCTGTTCATCTACGGCTTCAGCCTGGTGCCCCTGGGCCTGTTCAACCTGGTGAGCGTGAACCTCTACGGTTTCAGCGACGCCTACATCATCGAGGGCAAGTTCGACCGGGTGCTGCTGCGGCCGGTCAATCCCCTGGCCCAGGTGCTTTGCGAGTCCTTCAACATCTCGGGCCTGAACGAGATCGCCCTGGGTCTGGTGGTGACCGTGTGGGCGGGGATCCGCCTGGGCCTGCAGCCGGGGGCGCTGGACGTGCTGGCCCTGCTGGTGCTGGCCCCCACGGCGGCGCTGGTCTACCTGGGCGTCTTTTTGGCCATCACCGCGGTCTCGTTCTGGTTCGAGGACCGCATGGGGATCGCCCCGCCCGTGTACAACGTGATCCGCTTCAGCCGGTACCCGCTGACCATCTACAGCCTGCCGGTGCGGATCCTGCTGACCTTCGTGCTGCCGTTCGCCTGGGTCGCCTATTATCCGGCGACCTGGTTCGTCGGCGGCGCGGACCTGAAGTTCGTCGCCGCCCTGACGCCCCTGGTGGGGCTCGTGGTGTTCGGCGGAGCGGTGCTGGTCTGGCGGCGCGGCGTGCGCAACTACACCAGCACCGGGACCTGACGACCCGAAGGGAGAGAACCATGCCGAGGATGAACGCAGTGCCGATGCCGGCGGCCGTCGCGGCCGTCCTGCTGCTCGTGGGCCCGCTGCCGGCGGCCGCGAGCTGGTGGTGCGGGGAGAACGGCGT
This sequence comes from Candidatus Krumholzibacteriia bacterium, assembly GCA_014859985.1. GTDB lineage: Bacteria > Krumholzibacteriota > Krumholzibacteriia > LZORAL124-64-63 > LZORAL124-64-63 > JACZKN01. Next base: position 3,418 of record JACZKN010000338.1, read on the forward strand.
GATCCGCTTCTCCTTCGCCGAGGGGGACTCGTTGCAGCCGGTGCTGCACGCCGAGCCGGACGAGAACGGCCTGCTGCGGGTCGACCTGTGGGTCTGGCTGACGGACGTCGAGCCCATGGCCAGGAACGGGGAGGCCGTGCTGGCGGTCGGCGGCTTCGAGCTCGAGCTGGTGGTCGAGGGGGCCGAGGCCTTCGTCAGCGGCAAGGAGTATCCGGGAGAGGGGATCAACGTGGCACAGGACCAGTGGGGCTGCATCATGGGGCTGAACCCCAACCCGCGCCTGAAGGAGGGCCGCGCCCTGCTGGTCAAGTACGAGCTGCTGTTCCAGGGCAGGCCCGCGGACGTCCGCTTTTCCATGCGCCCGGAGGGCATCATCTCCTGCGGCACCGTCGAGGGCTGCCCCGGCAGCGGGACCCGGGCCCTGTGGATCGGTCCCGACGAGGCGGACATGTTCTCGGAGATCTTCGGCGCGGGCTGCGTGCCCGCCTGGCTGAACCCCACGGGCGAGCCGGACCTGACCCCGGAGCGGGGCGGTTCCGGCTGGCGCGAGGTGGGGCGCTTCGAGCCGCGCGAGGAGCGCAGCCTGCGCTAGCCGGCGCCTTCGTGGATGGTCCGGGCCGGGGGCCTCCGCCGCAGGTGGCCGCGCCTAGGCGTGGTCCCCGTCGGCGCAGACCTCGATCAGCACGCCACCGGTGGACCTGGGGTGCAGGAAGGCGATCCGCTTGCCGCCGGCCCCGGTGCGCGGGGTCTCGTCCAGGGGCACCAGGCCCGCGGCGCGGCAGCGGTCCAGCACCGTCCCGATATCCCGGGCCGCCAGGGCGATGTGGTGCAGGCCCGGGCCCTTCTTCGCGATGAAGCCGGCGATGGCCCCCTGGTCGGAGGTGGGGGCCAGCAGTTCCACGTGGCCCAGGGCGCCGGCGCGGTCCAGCTTGAGGAAGGCCACCCGCACGTGTTCCTGGGGCACCTCCTCCACCCGCTCCAGTTCCAGGCCCAGCAGGTCGCCGAACAGGGCGATGCCCTCGTCCAGATCGCGCACGGCGATGCCGATGTGGTCGACGAAGCCGGCCGTGCCCTCGGGCAGCAGGTCGGCGGCGCGGTTCAGCGGGCTGTCCATCCCGGTCCTCTCCGATCGTTCGCGGTGGGCCTCCCCGGTCTCCCGCAATGATAGCCGAAAAAGCGCGCGCCACAAATTCGGGGTGGGCCGGCGGGCGCCCGGGCGCTAGAATCGGCGGACCCCCGCAACCGCCCCCGAAGGAGTGCGCCATGGATCCGCGCGTGACGAGGCTCGCCGAACAGCTGATCACCTACAGCGTCCGCCTGCAGCCGGGCGAGAAGATCTACATCGAGATCAAGGGCCAGGAGGCCATGGACCTGGGCCGCGAACTGGTGCGCGCGGCCACCGAGAAGGGCGGCGTGCCCTTCTGGTACTACAACGACGAGACCCTCAGCCGCGGCTTCGTCAAGCACGCCGACCAGGCGCAGTTCCAGGCCTGGGGCGCCTTCCACCGCCCCATCATGGAGGCTGTCGACGCCTACATCGGCGTGCGGGGCAGCACCAACCCCTTCGACCTGGCGGACGTCGACCCGGACCGCCTGAAATGGCACGACCAGGCCTACTGGGGCCAGGTCCACATCCCGGTGCGTCTGCAGAAGAAATGGTGCGTGCTGCGCTACCCCAACCCGGCCATGGCCCAGGCCGCCGAGCGCGCCACCGAGGAGTTCGCGCAGTTCTACTTCGACGTCTGCACCCTCGACTACGCGCGGATGAGCAAGGCGATGGACCCGCTGGCCGAGCTCATCGAGCGCACCGACCGCGTCCACCTCAAGGGGCCGGGCACCGACCTGACCTTCTCCATCAAGGGCCTGCCGCCGGTCAAGTGCGACGGCCACCGCAACATCCCCGACGGCGAGGTCTACACCGCGCCCGTGCGCGACAGCGTCAACGGGGTCATCCGCTACAACACGAAGACCCGCCAGGGCGGCGCCGTGCTGGCCAACGTGCGCTTCGTCTGCAAGGACGGGAGGATCGTCGAGGCCACCTGCGACGGGCCCGCCGAGAAGCTGCAGGCGGCGCTGGACATCGACGAGGGGGCGCGCTATTTCGGCGAGTTCGCCCTGGGGGTCAACCCCTGGATCACCCGGCCCATGCTGGACACCCTGTTCGACGAGAAGATCGCGGGCAGCTTCCACCTGACCCCGGGCAACGCCTACGCGGCGGCCGACAACGGCAACAAGTCGGCCCTGCACTGGGACATCGTGATGATCCAGACTCCCGAGTGGGGCGGCGGCGAGATCCGGTTCGACGACGTGCTGATCCGCAAGGACGGGGTCTTCGTGCTGCCGGAACTGGCGGGGCTCAATCCGGAGAACCTCAAGTAGGGAAGGGTGCCTGGAACCATGAGGACATGGCTGCTGGCGGCCTGCGCCCTGGCCGCGCTGGCGACGGGCGGGGCGCAGGCCGGGGACGGGGCCGGGGACGAGGCGCACGATCGCGCCTGGGGCTTCGGCTGGGACGACGGCTTGACCGTGCGCCACCGCGCGGGTCCCTGGCAGTTCGGTCTCGGCGCCGGCCCCCAGGACCGGCTCTCGGACAACTACCGGCAGAATTTCGACCCGGGCCTGCCCGATTCCCTGATCGGCGGGGTGGTCGAGGAGTCCGGCGAGCGGACCGAATCGGGCTTCGTCCGGCTGAGCGTCGCCCGCCGGGCCGCCGCCCACCGTACCCTGGAGCTGGCGGGCCTGCTGGGTCTGGCCTACTCCTGGGGAAACGAGAGCTGGGACAACAGCAGCTACCTGGTCTGGGAGGCCGATTGGCGCGAGTCCCGACGGCAGACCGAGTGGGACCAGTGGATCGTGCAGCTGGGGGCCCGCCTGGCCTGGCAGCCGGTGCCGTTCCTGGCCCTGGAGACCGAGTTCGGCCTCTCCTACCGCTGGCACGAGTACGAGACCGAGCGCCGGGAACGCTGGGCGGGCGACCCGCTCTGGGTCCGGACCGTGGACACGGGTCGCACCCAGTACTTTGTTGACTACGGCACCTACGACCTTGCCTCGAACGTCAAGATCATCGTCTGGTTCTAGTTCAAAGGCAGCGAAACTCGTTGCCGGACAACGCGAAACAAGACAGGCCGGCCTCCCGGGTTTCCCCGGTTTGAATATCCTGTCAAAAATTTGACAAATACCTCCGGCCTGCCATCTTGGCCACAAGCGAACGGACCGCAAGGACGCGGCCGGGGGGCGCGCCCGCCGGCGGCAAGGAGCACAGCGATGGCGAAGTCGAAGATCGAGGACCTCCGCGAGCGCAAGCGGCGCCTGTACCTGGGCGGCGGCCAGGAGCGCATCGCCAAACAGCACGCCGCGGGCAAGCGCACCGCCCGGGAGCGCCTGGCACAGCTCTACGACCCGGACACCTTCACCGAGACCCACCCGTTCATGCAGCACCGCTGCGTGAACTTCGGCATGCAGGGCAAGGAGCTGCCGGGCGAGGGCGTGGTCACGGGCTACGGCCTCGTCGACGGCCGGCCCGTGTACGCGGCGAGCCAGGACTTCACCGTCGCCGGCGGCGCCGTGGGCGAGGCCACCGCCCGCAAGATCGCCGACCTGCAGGACGACGCCATGAAGACCGGCGATCCCATCGTCTTCATCAACGACTCGGGGGGCGCCCGCATCCAGGAGGGCGTCGACTCCCTGGCCGGCTACGGCGACATCTTCTACCGCAACATCAAGGCCTCGGGCGTCGTGCCCCAGATCTCGGTCATCAGCGGGCCCTGCGCCGGCGGCGCCGCCTACTCGCCGGCCCTGACCGACTTCATCATCCAGGTGCGCCACGAGGGCCAGATGTACATCACCGGCCCCAGCGTCATCAAGCAGGTCACCGGCGAGGACGTCACCGCCGAGCAGCTGGGCGGCGTCGAGAGCCACAGCCACTACTCGGGCGTGGTGCACTTCGTGGCCGAGAGCGGTGGCCAGGGCCTGGACATCGCCAAGCGGCTGCTGTCGTTCCTGCCCAGCAACAACACCGACGAGCCGCCCTTCATGGAGTACCTGCACGAGGACGCCGTGGGCGCGGACGAGAGCCTCAACGACCTGCTGCCGGAGAATCCCCGCGCCGCCTACGACATGCACGAGGTCATCCGCCGCGTCGTCGACCGGGGCGACCTGATGGAGGTGCAGGAGCACTACGCCTCCAACCTGGTCTGCGCCTTCGCCCGCCTGGAGGGCCACACCATCGGCGTGGTGGCCAACAACCCGGCCCACAAGGCCGGCGTGCTGGACATCGACTCGTCCTGCAAGGGCGCGCGCTTCATCCGCTTCTGCAACGCCTTCAACATCCCGCTCTTGACCTTCGTGGACGTGCCGGGCTTCATGCCGGGCGTGCAGCAGGAGTACGGCGGCATCATCCGCCACGGCGCCAAGATGCTCTTCGCCTACGGCGCGTCCACGGTGCCCAAGATCACCGTGGTGGTGCGCAAGGCCTACGGCGGCGCCTACCTGGCCATGTGCGGCCGCAGCATGGGTGCGGACCGGGTGGCGGCCTGGCCCACGGCCGAGATCGCCGTGATGGGCGCCGAGGGTGCGGTCAACGTGCTGTACCGCAAGGAGATCGGCGAGGCCGCGGACCCCGCCGCCATGCGCCGGGCGAAGATCCAGGAGTACACCGAGAATTTCTCCAATCCCTACGTGGCGGCCGCCCGCGGCCTGGTGGACGACGTGATCGAGCCCGCGGACACCCGGGCCTACGTCGCCCTGTCGCTGGAGGTGCTGCGGTCCAAGCGCGAGATCCGCCCGGCCAAGAAGCACGGGCTGATCCCGCTGTAGGGGGATGCGGTGAACGGTTCCATCAGCAACGAGATGGCGTCCCTCGCGGTGGCGGGCATCGTCATCGTCTTCGGCGTCCTGGCGCTGATCGCCGCGGTCGTGGCGCTGTTCAAGCGCCTGGACGACCGCTGGCAGGCCAGCGAGGCCCGCGCCGCCGCCGCGGCGGGCGGGCGCGTCCAGACCATCGACGACATCACCCTGGTCCTGATCGCCGCCGCCTGCGCGACGACCATCGGCGGCCGTTTCCGCGTGCGCCGCATCCGCCGGCTGCTCTCGCCGCGGACCAAGCGCACGCCCTGGTCGGCCCAGGGCCGGCTCATCCTGCAGGGATCCCACAGCGTCGACCGGAAACGGGACCAGCGCTGAACACAGCCGTCCGGCCCCGCCGGACACCGACAGGAGCGAAGGCATGAAGCTGAAGATCACCGTCCACGGGGTGGCCTACGAGGTCGACGTGGAGGTCCTGGACGCCAAGGACGAGATGACGGCGTCGTCGCCGCTGCCCTCCATGGCGCCGGGGGCGGCGATGACCGTCTCCATCTTCATGGCCTCGATGACCACCAGGTCCTGGCC
>JACZKN010000039.1 GCA_014859985.1 Candidatus Krumholzibacteriia bacterium
CCGCACCCCCGGCCGCCCCGGCCGCGGCCCTGGCCATGGGCGACCACGGGTTCAGCGACGACGGCGACGAGTACGTGATCCGCCTGCAGCGGGGCCCGGACGGCTTCCTCGCACTGCCGCCCCAGCCCTGGGTCAACGTGATGGCCAACGAGGATTTCGGCTGCCTGGTCAGCGAGACCGGCGCCGGCGCCACCTGGGCGACCAACAGCCGCGAGCACCGCCTGACCCCCTGGCGCAACGACCCGGTGCGCGACCCCCACCAGGACGCGCTGCTGGTGCGGGCCGAGGACGGCGGCGTCTTCTCCTGCCTGCCGGGCCCCGAGCCCGGCGCCGGCGCCTACGAGCTGCGCCACGGCTTCGGCTACACCCGCTGCCGGTACGCCGGCGGCGGGCTGCTGATCGACACCCGCGTGTTCGTGGCCCGCCAGGACCCCGTGCGCTGCGACCTGGTGCGGATCACCAACACCGGCGATCGCCCGCGGCGCCTGGTGCTCACGGCCTGGCGCACGCTGGTGCCGGGCAGCGACCCCGGCGACGACGGCCCGTTCGTGCAGACCACACCCGTGGCCGGCGGCCGCCTCCTCTTGGTGGGCAACCCCGCCGCGGGCATCTACGCCGGCCGGGTGGCCTTCACGGCCGTCGTGGCCGGGCCCGGCTGCACGGCCGCCCGCGGGGAAACCACCGGCACGACCGCGCTGCCCCGCGTCGAGCAGACGACCGAGGTCGTCCTGGCACCGGGCGAGTCGACGGCGGCCGCCTTCCTGCTGGGCGAGACGGCCGACGAGGCGCAGGCCCGCGCCCTGGCGGCCTCGCTGGACACCATCGACGCCTGCGAGGCCGCCTGGCAGGAGGCCCGCGCCTTCTGGCGGGACGGCCTGGCCGGCCTGCAGGTCACGACCCCCTCGCCCGCGATCGACCGCCTGGCCAACGGCTGGCTGGCCTACCAGACCCTCAGCTGCCGCATCCGTGGCCGCACGGCCTTCTACCAGTCGGGCGGCGCCTACGGCTTCCGGGACCAGCTGCAGGACGCCCTGGCGCTGTTGCCCTACTGGCCGGAGCGGGTCCGCGAGCAGGTCCTGATCCACGCCGCCCACCAGTTCGTCGAGGGCGACGTGCTGCACTGGTGGCACCCGCCCGGAGGCCGCGGCCTGCGCACCCGCTTCGCCGACGACCTGCTGTGGCTGCCCTACCTGGCGGCCGAATACGCGGCCACGACCGGCGACGCGGCGATCCTGGACGAGGTCGTGCCCTACCGCACGGCGCGGCTCCTGGCACCGGGCGAGGACGAGGTCTTCCTGGCCACCGAGCCGGCCGACGAGCAGGGCTCCGTGTACGAGCACTGCTGCCGGGCCGTCGATCGCTCCCTGGCTACCGGCGCCCACGGCCTGCCCCTGTTCGGCACCGGCGACTGGAACGACGGCATGAACCGCGTCGGCCGCGAAGGCCGGGGCGAGAGCGTGTGGATGGGCTTCTTCCTGGTGGCGGTGATCGACGCCTTCGCCCCCTGGTGCGAGGCGCGCGGCGACGGCGAGCGCGCCGCCCGCTACCGCCGGCACCGGGACGAGCTGGCCGCAGCGCTGAACGACGGCGGCTGGGACGGGGACTACTACCGGCGCGGCTACTACGACGACGGCGCGCCCCTGGGCACCCACCGCGACCGCGAATGCCGCATCGACGGCCTGGTGCAGGCCTGGTCGGTGCTGGCCAAGGTGGCGCCGCCTGAACGCGCGCGGCAAGCCCTGGACGCGGTCGAGCAGCACCTCGTGGACCGGGAGCACGGCCTGATCCGCCTGCTGACCCCGCCCTTCGTGGACACCCCCCACGACCCGGGCTACATCAAGGGCTACGTCGCGGGGGTGCGGGAGAACGGCGGCCAGTACACCCACGCCGCCCTGTGGATGGTGCGGGCCTTCGCCGAGGCCGGACGGCGGGACCTCGCCGCGCCGCTGCTGGAGATGATCTGCCCGCTGGCCCACACCGATACGCCGGCCCGGGCGGCCCGCTACCAGGTGGAGCCCTACGTGGTGGCGGCCGACGTCTACGGCGCCGCGCCCCACGTGGGCCGCGGCGGCTGGACCTGGTACACCGGCTCGTCGGGGTGGCTGCTGCGGGTGGCGCTGGAGTCCATCCTGGGCCTGCGCCTGGAGGGCGGCCACACCCTGGTGGTCAAGCCGTGCATCCCCGACACGTGGGAGGGCTTCACCGTGCGCTGGCGCCTGCCCGGCACCGGAGCGGTCTATGCGATAAGCGTGACCAACCCCGCCGGCTGCGCCGCCGCGCCGGTGTCCGCCAGCCTCGACAGCGAGCCGCTGCCGGTCACGGACGGCGCCTGCCGGATTCCGCTAACGCGCGAGGACGGCGCCCACACCGTCGCGATCACCCTGGGCGCCGCGCCGGAGGGCCGGTCATGAGCGGCTTCCCCGCAGGCTTCCTCTGGGGCGCGGCCACCTCGGCCTACCAGGTGGAGGGCTCGCCCCTGGCCGACGGCGCCGGCCCCAGCAACTGGCACGTCTTCGCCCACACCCCCGGCCGCACCCACGAGGGTCAGACCGGGGACGAGGCCTGCGACCACTACCGCCGCTGGCGTGGCGACGTGGACCTGATGCGCACCCTGGGCCTGGGTGCGTATAGATTCAGCATCTCCTGGAGCCGCGTCCTGCCCGCGGGCACCGGTCAGGTCAATGGCCCGGGCCTGGACTTCTACGACCGCCTGGTGGACGCGCTGCTGGAGGCGGGCATCGAGCCCTGCCCCACCCTCTACCATTGGGACCTGCCCCACGCCCTGGACGGGCGCAGCGGCTGGCTGAACCCGGACAGCGCCCAGTGGTTCGCCGACTACGCGCAGGCGGTGTGGCGGCGGCTAGGCGACCGGGTCGGCCGGTGGGCGACCCTGAACGAACCGTGGGTGATCGTGGACGCGGGCTACCTGCACGGGACCCACGCGCCCGGCCGCGCCAGCACCCACGACGCGCCGCGGGCGGCCCACAACCTGCTGCGGGCCCACGGCACGGCGGTGCGGGCCTACCGGGCGCTGCCCGCGGCGCAGCGGGCCCAGGGCACCGGCACCATCGGCATCGTCGTGAACATCGAGCCCAAGGACGCGGCCACCGGGCGCGAGGCCGACCTGGCGGCGGCGCGGCGCGCCGACGCCTCCATGAACCGCTACTACCTGGACGCGCTGCGGCTGGGGCGGTACCCGCAGGAGTTGGCGGAGATTTTCGGGGCCGACTGGCCCGGCTACGCGGCGGACGATCCGGCGGCGGAGTTCGCGCTCATCGGCGAGCCCATCGATTTCCTGGGCGTGAACTACTACACCCGCTCGGTGAACCGCCACGATCCGGAGGCGAAGCCGGTCTGCGCGTCGCCGGTACCGCAGCCGGGCGCGGAGTACACGGACCTGGGCTGGGAGGTGCACCCGGACAGCCTGCGGCGGGTGCTGTGCTGGATCCGCGAGCGCTACGGGGAGATCCCTCTTTATATCACCGAGAACGGGGCGGCGTTCCCGGATCCCGAGCCGGTGCCGGGCGCCGGCCCCGGCGGGCGGGCGCGCCTAGCCGACCCCCGGCGGGTGGCCTACTTCCGCAGCCACCTGGCGGCGGTGCGCGAGGCCCTGGCCCAGGGCGTGGACGTGCGCGGGTACTTCGCCTGGTCGCTGCTGGACAACTACGAGTGGGCCTGCGGCTACGCCAAGCGCTTCGGCCTGGTGGCCGTGGACTTCGCGACGCAGGAGCGCACGGTCAAGGACAGCGGATGGTTCTACCGGGACGTGATCGCCGGCGGCGGGGAGATCCCGGAATCCTAGGAGGCCGGGGTTGAGGGCAGCGTGCGCTTTTTTGATCCTCCTGGCCGCCCTGGCCGGCTGCGGGCCGCGGCGGCCGGACACCGCCCCCCTGGCCGCCTACCCGGACCCGGCGCGCCTGGCCGCGGACGTCTCCGCCTTCGCCGCGGCCGATTCCCTCGCTCCGCCGCCGCCCGGTGGCCTGCTCTGCATCGGCAGCTCGAGCCTGCGCATGTGGCACCCGACCTTGGCCCGGGACCTGGCGCCGCATGCGGTGGTGCCGCGGGGGTTCGGGGGCAGCACCATGCTGGACGTGCTGCACTACGCGCCGCGCCTCGTGCTGCCGTACCGGCCGGCGAGGATCCTGCTCTACGCCGGGGACAACGACATCGACTTCGGGGTGACGCCGACGGAGTTCCTGGCGGTGTTCACGCGGTTCGTGGCGCTGGTGCGGACGGAGCTGCCGGATGCGCGTCTCTACGTGCTGTCCATCAAGCCCAGCCCGGCGCGGTGGGCCAGGTGGCCGGCGATGGCGCGGGCCAACGCGCTGCTGCAGGAGGCTTGCGGGCGGGATCCGTTCCTGCATTATGTCGATGTCGCCACCCCGATGCTCGGGGCGGACGGTCTGCCGCGGCGCGCGCTGTTCCTGCCGGACCTGCTGCACCTGGACGAGGCGGGGTATGAGCTGTGGGCCCAGGTGGTGCGGGAGTCGTTGGCGGGGGCGCCCTTGCCGGAGAAGGCGGCGACCGGATTGACGACGTCCCCAACCCGATGAGGAAGCCATGTACGAAGCGAAGACCAAGCCCACGACCGCCAGCGTCACCGCCTACCTGAACGCCATCGAGGACGAGCCGCGCCGCCGGGACTGCAAGAGCCTGGCGGCGCTGATGCGCAAGGTCACGGGCTGCCGCCCGCGGATGTGGGGGGAGAGCATCGTGGGGTTCGGCTCGTACCACTACAAGTATGCAAGCGGGCATGAGGGGGATTCCTGTGTTTTGGGGTTCTCGTCGCGGAAGGCCGATATCACCGTCTACCTGGTGCCGGGGTTCGGGGGCGCGGAGCCGCTGCTGGCCAAGCTGGGGAAGCACCGGAAGGGGAAGGGGTGCTTGTACCTCAAGAGGTTGGAGGGGGTGGATTTGGCGGTGTTGGAGCAACTGCTCGTGCGGTCGGTGGAGGAGACGAGGAGGCGGTATCCTCCTGCGGGGGGATGACGGTCGGAGGGCCAGGTTGCGCGCGGGCTTTCAGTTCAGATATACTGCAAATGCGCCTGGGATTTCATGGCAGCGGAAGGAGTGAGATGAAGACCCGCGGGTGGATTGCCTTTTTGTCTTTCGTTGTCGCGTATATTGCTTCCCGGATCGGTTTTGCCGCTGCCGGTTTCGCCTACAACGTATTCTCGGACCCTTTTGATCTCGGCAAACTGGTCGTCGATTTCGGCGTGTGGATAGTTCTCTATGCTCTAAGCCATGCGGTGTTGGTGCGCGTCTTCGGGGCCGAAAGCAGCCCAGGGAAGGGTGCCTGACTGATCGCTGGGTCGCCATGGGCCAGACGCCCAGGCACGCGGGGCCCTAATCGGCGGGAGCATGATGTCCAGAATACTCCCGGGCTGCCTCGTCGTCATTGTCGCGATCCTGGCAATCGCCCAGGATGCGGCCGCATTGAAGCCCGAGTCCGGCCACCCCGCGACGCCCGCGGATTACGGGATCATATTCGAGGAAGTCGCTTTCCAATCCGCGGATGGCGTGACCTTGGCCGGTTGGTTCTATCCCGCCCAGGACACTGCCGGGATCGCCACCAGGATGGTCGGGTCGATCCCGATCCCGGACCACTTGAAGGTCGGTCCACGAGCCTACGCGACGCTCGATGATCAGCGGCGGCCCACAATCGTCATTGGTTGCGGCGAAGCGGGCAACATGTCCTATCTCATCTCCCATGCCTTTGAGCTGTTCACCCATGGCTACAACGTCTTCACCTTCGATTGCCGCGGATTCGGCACCAGCGGTTCCTGGTCGACCGATGAAGATCGCCTGTCCTACAGCGAGTACCTGCTCGACTATAATGCCGCGATCGATTACACGCTGGGCCGAGACGAAGTGGACGCTGACAAGATCGGTTTGTTCGGCTTCTCGACCGGAGGCTATCTGGCGTTCGCCGCGGCGGCCATGCACCCCGAAGTCTCGGCAATCTCCGTGCGCGGAATCATCACCTCGTTTGATGATGTTCTACCGATCCTCAGGGAGCAGCAGCCCGGTCGCGCGTTCTCTTCGCCGCCGGACTACCCGAGGGACCTGTTGCCGCTGAACGCTGCGCCGCGCCTTTCCATCCCGGTGTTCCTGATCGTGGGCGAAAAGGACCTCAGGACGCCGCCGTGGATGTCGCAACGGGTCTTCGAGAACCTGGCGGGGCCGAAGGAGTTGTGGATCGTGACGGGTGCGACGCATGGCGGCCAAACGGGGCCGGAGTTCGCTGCGCGAACCGAGTTCTTCCAGCGGCTTCGCCGCTTTTTCCGGGAGTCGCTTTCAGGGCAGAACGGGATTACAGCCCGTTTAGGCTGCCGTCAGGTGAGCCGTAGAACCGCGATCTGTGGAGGATGGAGTTGAAGCGCATCATCTGGTGTTTTGAGCTGGTCACCATTTGTGCGTTCATTGCTGGATGCACCACCTATCGGCCGGCCTCCATTCCAGTAGCCGAATCCGCGACGGATCCAGGTGAAGAGCACTCTTTGATTCTGGAGGGGGACGCCGTTCGCATGGTGCTCCACTCAGGGGAAGAGGTTTCTGGAAAAGTCATTTGGTTAACAAACGAAGAACTGGCCCTGGGCAACCGTGGGAACTACGGAGATGAGGATCTGGTCATCAAGGTCTCGGAAATCGAATACGCCGAGATACGGGACCAGTCGGACAGTCAGATCGAGAGGCGATGGTTCGTTTCCCTCGGAGCTGCGGCCCTGGTCGCGGCATACATCGGGCTGAGAGGCATTGGCATGAATTGAGTTGGCGAGGCACGCCAGGACTTGGGATTGCTGACAAGAGCATTGGGGGTAAACATGAACGCACCTCGTCTTGAAGTGTCTTGCTGGCTCACATGCTTCTTTGTTGCGGCTTGTGCGATCCCCATAGCGACGCCGCTCGCCGCCGACCCTTCGGATAGCAGCGCGACCGGGGTCGTCCTGCTACGTACCCTTGGTCGCATCGACCCCGGTTTCGGGAGCAACGAGAGCACCGCCGTCAACCAGGCCGCGGACTCCCTGGGCGTGCCCGCGTTGCCCTACGATCGCGAGCGCAGGAACGAGATATATCAGGAGACGAGGTACTTCGAACGCGAGAAGCATGCGTTCGAGAAGCTGCTGGAATGGTCGGGCCAAGGTGGTGGCGACCCGGCTGTCGCGGCCGGCGCTACGGCCATGGGCTGTTTGCTGGAGAGCGCCCAGGGCGCACAGATGGAGATCGCGCTCCATGCCGGACCGCTGGTCGTGAATTCCGCCGCTTTCGACAAGCTGTCCGAGAACACGCGGTGCCTCGTCTACGACCTTCTTCCGTCACTCCTGTCCGACGCAGCGATGGATTCGGTCGTGGCCGACCTGGCGTTCCTTGCGGACGAGTGGAACACCCGCAACGCGATCATGGCGGACAACATCGAGCGAATCGCGCAGGACTATCCGGGAAGGCGGATCGTGGTCCTTTGCGGAGCGGAACATCGTTACAGCCTCCGCAGGCTGCTGCAGGGCCGCGCTGGGATTGATGTCAAGGAGTACTACGAGTTGGAATAGGTTCACGCGCCCGAGGTCGGCTATGGATTGATAGGATGACAAGAGTCTGCGACAACTGGGCCGGGATAACCTGGGAAAACCGCGCAAGCTTCCCCCAACTCGGGAGGTCCCCGTGACCAACAACGCCAAGGTTACGCCGTCGGTTGGCTTACCCTCGCGTTCATCAACGCAGGCCTGGCCCAGGGCAAGGGGCGGCGCGGCAAGGTGTGGTTCCTGTTGTCGCTGCTGCTTGGACCGGTCGCCACGTTCCTCGTCGTCGTCATGGACCCGGTTCCGGGAACGTCGGGAACCCCCGGTTGAGTCTCCCGGGTCGGCCCTGAACACCATGGACTCCCGCGACCCGCCCACCGGCCTGCCCCCCGGAGGGATGTCGCCCTGACGGTGGCCCAGCCGGGCTGCGCTTCGCGCGCAACGCGGGGCGCCAGGGCTTCCGGACGGCGTACACCTGGACGACGCGGCATCGTGTTCTCGGCGAGGCGTGACCGCACCGGCGGCAGCGGACCCCCCGCGCTGGACCCACCGCTGCCCGGCGCCGGCCCTGTCGCCTCGACTTCGGTGGTGGTATCTTGGCGGGAACGGGCCGCGAGCGCGTCGTGGCCCTGGCCCGTACCGGCGCAGGATCCCGGCCGGCCGCGCCCGCCGCGGCAACGACGCGCCGGCGCACGCGAGCGGAGGCGATCATGGCGAAGCGGAAGCTGTACATCACCGAGTTCGACAAGTCGAGGCTCGAGGGCCTCATCGCGGCAGCCCGCGAGTCCGGCAGCCAGGACCGGAAGGAGCTGGCGCCCCTGATCGAGGAACTGAGCAAGGGGGAAGTGGTGCCGCCGCGGGACGTGCCCCCGGACGTGGTGACCATGAACTCGAAGGTCGTCCTGCGCGATCTGGCCACCTCCGAGGAGATGACCTACGTCCTGGTGTTTCCCGGCGACGTGGACGTCGAGGCGGGAGCGATCTCGGTCCTCGCCCCCGTCGGGACGGCGATCCTCGGGTATGCCAAGGGCGACACCGTGGAGTGGCCCGTGCCCGCCGGGACGCGGCGCCTCCGCATCGAGGACGTCCTGTACCAGCCCGAGGCGGCCGGGGACTATCACCTGTAGTGCCGACGGGCCTGGAGTTTCCGAGGAGAGCCGTTGTCCACCGAGTACCTGATCCTGATCGCCGGACTCCTGATCATGTTCAGTGCCTTGGCCAGCAAGCTGTCCGAGAGGATCGGCGTGCCGGCATTGCTGGTCTTCCTGGGCGTCGGCATGCTCGCCGGCTCGGATGCCCTGGGGCTCGTCTACTTCGACGACGCCAACCTCGCCAACGGGATCGGCACGGTCGCGCTCGCGTACATCCTGTTCTCCGGCGGGTTCGACACGCGCTGGTCCGTCGTCCGTCCGGTCGTGGGGCGCGGCGTGCTGCTGTCCACGGTCGGGGTCCTGCTGACGATGGGCATCCTGGGGCTGGTCGTCTGGCTGGTGTTCGGATTCAGCTTCAAGGGCGCCCTGCTGTTGGCGGCGATCGTTTCCTCGACCGACGCGGCAGCGGTGTTCTCCGTACTCCGCTCCCGGGGCGTGAGCCTGAAGGGGCGGTTGCGCCCGCTCCTGGAACTGGAGTCGGGCAGCAACGACCCCATGGCCGTGTTCCTGACCCTGGGGATCCTCGATCTGCTGATGAACCCGCTGCTGGCCTGGACCAGCCTGCTGACCGGGTTCGTGCTGCAGATGGCGCTCGGCGCGGGAGTCGGCCTGGGCCTGGGCAGGTTGGCGGCGATCCTCCTGAACCGCGTGCGCCTGGATTATGAGGGCCTCTATCCCGTCCTGTCGTTCAGCCTCGTGCCGCTGGTCTTCGGCGCGGCGGCCGCGATCGGCGGCAACGGGTTCCTCGCCGTCTATGCCGCCGGTATCGTCATCGGCAACAGCGAGATCCTCCACCGGCGTTCGCTGATGCGCTTCCACGACGGCCTCAGCTGGCTCATGCAGATCGGGATGTTCCTGACGCTGGGGCTGCTGGTGTTCCCGTCCCGCCTGCCGGCGGTCATGGGCATCGGGTTGGTCGTCTCGGCGGTGCTGGTCTTCGTGGCCCGCCCGTTGGCCGTCTACCTGTGCATGCTGGGCAGCGGGTTCAGCTGGCGCGAGCGGACGCTCGTCGGCTGGACGGGGCTGCGCGGGGCCGTGCCGATCGTCCTGGCGACCTTCCCGCTCATGCTGGGCTATCCCGAGTCCGAGCGGGCGTTCAACGTCGTGTTCTTCGTGGTTTGCGTCTCGGTGCTGCTGCAGGGCCGGTCGCTGATGCTGGTCGCGCGCTGGCTCGGAGTCGACCAGCCGCTGGACGCCAAGCCTCCCTATCCGCTCGAGTTCGACAAGGTCGAGGGGCTGCAGGGCGAGACCTGCGAGCTCGAGGTCCTGCCGGGCTCGCCGGCCGACGGCAAACGGATCATGGACCTCGGGTTGCCGGCAAACGTGCTCGTGCTGCTCGTTCGTCGGGGGCGCGAGTTCCTCGTTCCGGGAGGCCAGACCGAGCTGCGGGGCCGGGACACGCTTCTTGTCCTGGCCGAACGGGAAGCGATCGAGGCGGCCAGGAACCTGTTCGCCGCGACAAGGATTTCGACGTAGGCGATGACTTCAAGTACGGTCGTCATTGCGTGAAGGGAGATAGCGCGTGGCCAAGAAGGAAGCGAAGATCCTGTGCGAAACGCCCACGCCGGGCAAGGAAGGGACACGTATCCCGCAATGGAAGTACGCCGCGGTGCGGGCAGCGATCCGCAAGGTCGTACCGCGCAGCGAGAAGGGCATCGAGTTCCGGGAACTCGCGGGACTGGTTGATGCGGCGCTCTCTGTCGATGCCCGCCGGGATCTCGGTTCCGTTGGTTGGCACACGGTCACCGTCAAGCTGCACATGGAAGTGATCGGTGAGATCGAACGGATCGCCGGTGCCAAGCCACAGCGTATCCGCCGCGTGCGGTAGTGGCCGAACCAGGCCCCGAGGCATGCCCGCCATGGCTCAATCCTGGCCATTGGCTATAGATTGATAAGATGACATAATATTGCTACACTTGGGCCGGGATAGCCTGGAATAGCCAGGTAAGACAGGCAAAGTTGTCTCGAATCCTGCCGTTGGAGGCAAGCCGCCATGGACCCCCTACGGAACCCGTTCTCTCCCGGTGCCGGAGCCCCACCACCAGAGCTTGCCGGCCGCGAGGAGATCCTTGAGGCTGCCAGAATCGCCCTGCATAGGATTCGCGCAGGCCGCTCCGAGAAGAGTCAGATGCTTCTCGGACTTCGTGGTGTCGGGAAGACCGTACTGCTGAACAAGATCGGGGAGGCAGCCGAAGAGATCGGATATCACGTTGTCATGCTGGAAGCACCCGAGGGCCAACGACTCGCTGCCTATCTGGCGCCCGCGCTCAAGAGCACGCTGCTGCGGCTTGATCGTGCCGAGAAGGCCAAGGAGAGCGTATCACACGCGTTTGGAGCGCTGCGCGGTTTCGCGCGCGCGTTCAAGGTCTCGATCGGGGAATTCAGTATCGCCATGGGTGAGCCATCCCTGGCCGACAGTGGAAACCTGGAGATCGATCTCCCCGCCCTGTTCCTGGCGGTAGGCCAAGCCGCCAAGGCCGCCGATTCGAGCGTCGTCATCCTTGTCGACGAAGTCCAGTATCTCAACGAGGCGGACTTGAGGGCCCTGATCGTGGCGTTCCATGCCCTCGCCCAGAAGGGATTGCCCGTCGTGATGTTTGGCGCCGGCCTGCCCCAGGTCGCCGCGCTGTCGGGCGAGGCGAAATCGTACGCTGAACGTCTCTTCGATTTCCCATCCGTGGGACCTCTCGGCACGGAAGCAACAAAACAGGCCATCGAGCAGCCAATTCGCGGTGAAGGGGCGGAGATCAGCCCAGACGCCTTGGACAGAATCGTCTCGGTGACGAAGGGGTATCCCTACTTCCTCCAGGAGTGGGGGAAGCATACCTGGAATGTCGCCCCGCGGTCTCCGGTCACCTCGGGTGATGTGGTAGCAGCAAGCGAGTCAGCTACCGGTGCCTTGGACCGGAGCTTTTTCCGGGTACGGTTCGACAGGCTCACCCCGCGAGAGCAGGACTACTTGCGGGCGATGGCAGCGCTCGGGTCCGGTCCCCACCGATCCGGTGCCATTGCCGAAGCACTCGGACGAACCGTCGAGAGCACCGGCCCGTTGCGGAGCGGATTGATCAAAAAGGGAATGGTCTGGAGCCCGGCCCACGGGGAAACCGCGTTCACTGTTCCCCTCTTCGATGAGTTCATGCGCCGGGCCATTCCCGACTGGCAACCGCCCGCCGCCGCCGACCGGCGGTGAGCGACAATGAAATTGCGGGTAAAGCGAACGCTTGAACTTTCCCAAGCCAGGAGGTTCCCGTGACCAACAATAGCCAAGGATATGCCGTCGGTTGGCTTACCCTCGCATTCATCAACGCCGGCCTGGCCCAGGGCAAGGGGCGGCGCGGCAAGGTGTGGTTCCTGTTGTCGTTGCTGCTGGGACCGGTCGCCACGTTCCTCATCGTCGTCACGGAGCCGGGTTCGCGGACGACCGCAACGACAATTAGCCCTGGTTGAGCCGCCCATGGCAGCCGTACACGACAAGGGATCCTCCTACCCGCCCACCGACCTGCACCTCGCGCAGCGCCTAGAAGGCGCCGAAGCGGCGGCCAGCATCGCGTTCGTCGAGGCCCACGCGGCGCTGAACCGGGACGTCGGCGCGACGCATATGCGCATCGGCGTCGTCGCCGCGATTTTCGACGGCCCGGAGTCGCCGCTCACGCAAACGTTCGGCCTGGGCGTGTTCGGCGCGCCGGGGACGGCAGAGTTCGAGAGTATCGAGAACTCATTCCTTAGCCGGTCCGCCCCCGTGCAACATGAAGTGAGCGGGCTTGCCGCAACCGATACGGTCGTCCAGTTGAGCGCGCGCGGTTATCGCACCGTGGAATTCTCGACCGTGCTCGTCCGGCCGGCATCGATCCCGCTCGATGGCGTCCGGGGCGTCGCGGTCCGCAGGATCCGGCCCGAGGAAGGACCGCTGTGGTGCCGGACGGCCGCCGAGGGCGGGGGCAGCGAGTCCGCGGAGCTGGCGGACTTCATCGAGGCGTTCGGCGCGGTCATGGTGCGGGCCGCGGACGTCCAATGCTTCCTCGCCGAGATCGCGGGGCGCCCCGTGGCGACCGGGGCCCTGTGCCTGGCCGGGGACGTCGCCCTGCTGGCCGCGGCCAGCACGATCCCTTCGGCCCGGCGGCAGGGAGCCCAACTGGCCTTGCTCGGAGCGCGCCTGGATTATGCTCTTGCCCAAAGGGCGGGGCTGGCCATGATGGTGGCCCAGCCGGACAGCGCCTCGATGCGCAATGCGGAATTCCAGGGCTTCCGGACGGCCTACACCCGGACGAAGTGGTGGCTTGCCGGCGGCGCGGCCTAGCAGGCTATTGAACAACATGCCCCGGCAGGCCTGGTCGTTTCCGGCCCGATCCTGGGGCAGCCCCCCCGGGGCGGCCCACCCGGGCGATCGCCAGCATCCTCCGCATCAGCACCACGTTGCACGCCTCCGCCGTTTACGTGTATGTCCAACCGGCTCTTACCAGACTCGAGTGCCCAGCTTCCGTAACCCACCGATGTCCTTAATCCTGTGGAGCCGGTCCTCGATCAGTTGCGCCACCTCCAGCTCTTCGATAGGTTTCATATGCGAGCGTCCATTGACAAGCCGACGAACCAGCGGTACAAGGTTCAAGATGAGCGCCTCGGGACGCGGGACAGGATCTCGACCAGCAGGGTCCGCAGCGACTGCTCCGGCGGAATCGGCGGCCGCCTACCAGCCATCGAATAGAATCTAATCTTGCCCGAGAATGTGTTGGCGCAGATCCTAGCAGTGCGGTGACATAGTGAGCGAAACACCAAACCACCAACCGACGGAACCGGCCGCTACGCCCCGTGCAGAGCACGGGGCCTACGAAACTGCTTCGCATTTGTGGCCAAAGACAGAGCGCGCGACTCCTTACTCACCCACGCACCCACAACTCTCTATGAAGCCGTTCGTTGCGTTCGACATGGGCAATGTCCTATTGCCGTTCGACCACATGCGCGCTTGCCGTTCGCTAGGTGAAGTCGTAGGCATGCCCGCTGGAGCCGTATACTCGCTGCTTTTTGATAGCGGCCTGGCCCGGCAATACGAACTTGGCACAATCTCGTCTAGTAGTTTCGTCGCCGCTTGCCAACGGGTCCTTGGGCAACAACTCGACGCCAAATACTTGCGCACGGCTTGGAGTGATATCTTTACCGAGGATGAGCAGATGCGGGATCTAGTCGCCTCACTGTCAAACAGGGCAGACCTGTGCCTCGTATCAAATACAAACGACTTCCATTTCCAATGGGTTTCCGAGCATTTTCCCGTCATTTCAGCTTTTCCGCGATTGGTACTGTCCCACGAAATCCACTCCATGAAACCGGATTTTGCTATCTACTCAGCGGCGGCTCGGTATGTCTCTCACGGCCAGTTGGCTGTATACATAGACGACGTTCCCGCGTACGCCTCGGCCTCGGAAGCGCACGGTTTTCGAGGACTTTGCTTTACTGGCTTCGAGCGTCTCGTCCTTGATTTAGAGGCTCTTTCTGTCCTGTAGCCCGAGCCATTTCGGGACTGCATCGATTACTGTTTCAACACGGAGGCCACGATGGCAGACCCAACATTTCTGGCCGCGTTTGAAACACTAGCCGCTACCGTCAAGTTAGCACATATCGCTTGGCAGACATTTCGCGCGGATCACAAGACGGAGCCTGCGCCAGTACCAAGATCAGAGGAAGAGTTTAGGTTCGTTCGTCGACTGCAGCGCCAAAATCGTCGACATTTCGCCCTGCTCGCCTACTCCCTTCCGAGACACGCTGCGGGCCGCGCGCACTTCGTGAAGTCGCCGCTTCTTTGCCGCGACGATTGGATCCCGAAGGAGCCGGTACTACTTGGGAAGCCGGACGAAGAGCTTAATGACGACAGCAATCAGTTGGTCACGACAGGGCCTTACCGAGCCGCAGGACTTATACTAAATCGCCTCGGGGATAGCGAGCTATTTCTCAATGCATCGCGAGATCTACTTCCGAGAGCACCGAAAGGAACCGACGAATACCGGTCGCTGAGCGACGCGATCCGTGCTGTGGAGAAGCCCAATTCGGACCTATTTGTCTCGCGGCCAAGCTACGCCTTGTCAAAGGTATCGGGAAAGGCGCCATTTCGCCTACGATTTGAGAAGGCAGAGTACTTTGACTACATTAACTGTGGTGAATTTCTGGCTTATGAAACCATTCGCGAGGCCGTTCGCGTACCGGAGTTTGGAAATTCCGATCATCAACAGTATCTGAAGGCATTCGACGAGAGACTCACCCTTCGCGAATCGGTGGGCGAGTGGAACGCGATATCTTTCCGCCCGTCGTTGGCTGGCGTAAATGTGCTTACGATCTTCGTCGATCGCCAAGCTGGCGCTGCTACCTTCCCCATGATGCATCGCTCGAGAACAGGCTCGGCGGCCGGTACATTTCACGTCATACCAGCCGGGGAGTTTCAGCCAACGACAAACTCTCCGGTGGCCTGGCGCAAGCACTGCACTCTATGGCAAACAGTGCTCCGCGAGTTCTCGGAGGAGCTGCTTCTTGATGATGAGGCCAAATCTGGTGGTCTCGATATGCGTGCACTTGCTGCCCGTGATCGGATGGCCCCGCTCCTTCAACTAATACGCGCGGGAGATTGGAAGACGTACTATCTTGGAATGGGGCTTGACCCACTGACCCTGAAACCGGAGCTATTACTCGTTTCGGTAATTGACCTTTGGCGATTTATAGATGCATTGAGCCCATTGCCACAGATGAAGCGATTGCCCGAACAGAACTCCGAGGGCGAGATTTGTGGTGGACCGCTCGGATGGGGCGAAGTCTTTAACTCCGCAAACCTGTCGCGGTATAGGGACGATCCTATTACGCTGCCGGCAGCTTCTGGCTGTATTGAGCTTCTACAAAGGCATCTTGCGCATTTCCCTGATTTGCACTCATCTCAAATAGTTGGTTTCCGCGACTCGCAGTAGGCTGCGTGTCGGACGGCCCCGTGATTCCGCGAAGCTGGCGGACTTCATCGAGGCTTTGGTGCGTGAGACCGTGATGGATTGACGGTTCATGCGTGCGTTAGCTGTCGTCGCGCTTTTGCCGAACACGGCGCCAATTCCAGCGCCAAGCGCAACTCCGATTCCCGACCCGAGCGTCAGGGCAATACCTACATAGAGCTCCCTGGCTTGACCCTGACGGTTATTCACATCCATTGGCTCAGCCCCTCAAATTGTGCACGCTAGTCGTTGATGCGAATGCCGTACTCCTCAGTCCCGCCAGACGACCGTCGCCGGCACCTGCCGCAGCACCACCTCGCCGTCCGGTCCGGCAGCCACCTCGCGTCCGTCCACGCTGGCCCGCCCGCCGACCCCGGGCGGCCGCAGCACCAGGCCGCCGGGCGGGATCCGCACGCCGCTCCCGACCTCCATGACGACGCCGTCCGCCGTGCGCCGCAGCTCGTAGCCCAGCGGCCCCCACGGCGTCCGCAGCTTGTCGACGCCCAGCCCCGGCCCTTCCAGCCAGGCCTCCGGCACCCCGGCCGCCAGCACCAGCGCCGCAGGCTCGCCTTCCTCGTCCCGCCGCTCGTAGGCCAGCATGTCCAGCACCGAGCGCACGTAGTCCGACCCGACCCAGGTGTGGGGCATGTCGCCGATGAACCGCGCCGCGCGCTCGTCGCGGCCGACCACTTCGGCCCAGTGGCGCCAGCCGGCGGGCCGCCGGAACCCCATGAACCAGTCCAGCGCCTCCTGCGCCCGCCCGCGCCAGCCCAGGCGCACGAAGGCGCCCACGTTGCGCAGCTCGTAGGGCGTGAACGCGTCCCACGGCTCGCCGGCGCGGCGGGCGCTGAAGAACTCCCAGTAGCGGGTGAACGTCCGCTCGAGCGATCCTTCCGGCAGCAGCGACCCGGCCGCGGCCGGCGTCACGGCCATGGTGGTGGAGGTGGGGTCGAAGTCGCCCAGGTCCGCGCAGCCGGGCACGTAGTCGATGCCGTGGCGCGCCATGGCCGCCGCCACCGAGGCGCCCAGGTCGGTGGCGAAGCGGTCGCGCAGCCCGGCCAGGCGGTCGCGCTCTTCGGCCTGGCCGAGCTCGCCGGCCAGGAACACCGCGTCCCGGTAGCCGCGCAGGGCCCAGAAATCGTCCCAGTAGGAGTGCATGGGCTTGGCCGAGTAGCCCTCGTGGCTGATGGAAGGCGGCAGGATGCCGTAGAACTCGCGCTTGTCCGCGGCGCGGTACTCATCCGTCCGCCGCTCGGCCAGCAAGGTCTCGAGGTAGCCGATCCCCGCCACCACCCGCGGCCACATGGCGTCCAGCAGCGCGCGGTCGCCGGTGTAGCGGTAATACTCGGTGACCAGGTGGATGAACTCGCCGGTCGAGTCGTGCTCAGGCACCGGGTCGGCGCCGCGGTGGTCCACCACGCAGGGGATCTTGCCGTCCGCATACTGGTGCGGGGCGAACCACTCCAGGAATTCGCGCACGGCCTGTTCGCGGCCCAGCCGCAGCAGCGCCTCGCCCGTCAGGGCGCCGTCGCGGATCCACGAGCGGGCGTACGAGCGCGCCCCGGGCTGGATGGCCGGGCCGGCGCGGTTGACCAGGATGTACTGGAGCTGGGCGTACACGGTGGCCAGAGCCTCCTCGGCCGCGGGCGGGCCAAAGAGACCGACGCGCTGCAAAGCGCGCATCGAGGTGAGCTGGCCGGCGTGGATGACCGAATCCGCGGCCGCCGTCCCCGGCGAAAGGGGATCGACCCCATGCAACGGCACCAGCACGTCGACCATGGTGCTGCTTCCCGCCGGCACGACCAGATCCCAGGCCAGCGCCGCCGACGCCGCGCCGAAGGGATCGTGGACCGCCTGCGCCCCAGGCAGCCGTCCGTGCTCGAGATGCTCGGCCACCACGTCGCCGCCCGCAAAGGTAACCGCGCCGAAACGGTCGGCAGGGGTGCGCACGACCACGCCCACCTCGCCGTCCACCAGCACCCGGTCGCCGTCGCGCGCGATGGCGTGCACCGGCGCCGTGCCCCCCGTCAGGTTCAGGAACTGGGACGGCGGGTTGACCTGGAAGGGCCGCAGGGCCACCGCCAGGGTCACCGCGGCGTCGGCGGCGCCCTCGTTCCCGAGCTTGTAGCGCACCAGCAGGGCCGAGGCCTGCGGTTCGCCCACCGCGAACACGAACTGGTTCAGGTAGAGGCTGCCGGCCCGCCGCAGCACCTGGGGGTAGGGATGCAGGGGCGACCCCAGGGACACCTCGGTCCGCCCGTCGGCCCAAGTCAAGAGCTGCCCGTCCGTCCACAGGAACGGCTCCACCGAGAACCGGCGCGGCCCGGTCTCCAGGGCGCCGTCCTCCGCGAGCAGCCCCTCGCGGGTGTCGGCGTCGACCCCCGCGACGGTCCAGTAGACCTGCTCGTCCAGCATCCCCCGCGGGTACAGGCCGCGCCGCGCCTCCTGGGCGATGGCGCCGAAGAACGCCTCCCGCGTGGCCGACCACTCCCAGGGCGGGAACGCGAGCTCGGCCACCGCGGCGCCGGGCGGCAGCCGCAGCCGCAATCGGCGCGACTCGGATTCCGGCAGGTAGAGATAGTCGCGCCCGCCGTTGCCGCCGGTCACGGCCACCAGCTGGCGCCAGGCGCCGTCACCCTCGTCGACCTCTATGGTGTAGTCCGCCGCGGGCCCGTCCGGCGCCCAGTCGATGACCAGCCCGCCGTACTCCCGCGCCCGCCCGAAATCCACCGTCAGCACGGGCGCCGTGTCCCCCGCGGCCGCCGCCCACGCGGTGGCTGGGTCCCCGTCCAGCACCAGCCCGGCGTCCTTTACCGACGACGCTACCGCCACCGGCGCGGGCGGCGGACCGTCCGGCACCTCCCGCGGCACCAGCTCGAGGTCGTCGATCCAGACCGTGCCCTGGCCGCCGCTGCCCGCAGTGACCGCGAACTCGATGGCCGCGACCTGGCGCAGCTCGCCCCCGCCCTGGGGCCCCCAGGCGAACTCGATCTGCCGCTTGCGGGCGCTGAAGGTGGTCCAGTCGGCGGGCCAGGAGACGTCGCGCCACACCCGCCACCAGACGTTCTCGCCCGAGGCGTCGAGCAGTTTCAGTTCGAGGGTGTTGGCCGGCGCCTCGCCCCGCAGGCGGAAGCGGATGGTGTAGTCCTCCGGCAATGCGAGGTCCACGTCGCGCCGGGCGATGGCCCAGCCGCCGCCCGTGAACCGGAAGTCCAGGCGCAGGGCCCGGCCACGTTCGCCCTGGTCGGTGCCCAGGTCCATCACCACGCCGTCGGCCGGATGGGCCGTCCAGGCGGTGGCGTCCTCGCCGGCGTCGATCACCACCACCGCCGGCGGCGCGTCCTCCCGGCAGCCGGACAGGGCCAACAGCGTGGCGGCAACGACCAGCGCGCGCGTCCTCATCCCTTCACTCCTCCGGCGGTGATCCCCTGGACGTAGCTGCGCTGGAAGACCAGGAACACCGCCAGGGCGGGCAGGATGGTCAGCAGCGAGCCGGCCATCATCAGCTCCGTGTCCTGGACGTGCTCGCCGGCGAGGCCGGCCAGGGCCACCGGCAGCGTGTAGAGGCTGCTGTCGGCCAGCACGATCAGCGGCCACATGAAGTCGTTCCAGGCGCTCAGGAAGGTGAAGGCGGCCAGGGTCACCAGGATGGGCTTGATGATGGGCACCGCCACCAGCCGGAACACCTGCAGCTCGCTGGCCCCGTCCACCCGCGCCGCGTCCAGCAGCTCGTCCGGCACGCTCAACGCGTACTGCCGCACCAGGAAGATGCCGAAGATGCTGGCCAGGTAGGGCACCAGCACGCCGCCGTAGGTGTTGACCAGGCCCAGCTCGCGCAAGAGCAGGAACAGCGGCAGCATCCCCACCTGGGCCGGCACCACCAGGGCCGAGGCCAGGGCCCGGAACAGCCGCTCGTGCCCGGGAAACGGCAGCTTGGCGAAGGCGTAGCCGGCCAAGGAGACCACCACCACCGACAGGACCGTCGCCAGCACCGACACCACCGCGCTGTTGAGGAAGTTGCGCAACATGTCCAGCCGCGTGAACAGGGTCACGTAGTTGCCCAGGGTGGGCTCGGCGGGCAGCAGGGGCGGCGGCAGGGTGTTGGCCTCGCCCGGTTGCATGAACGAGGCGGCCGTCATCCAGGCCAACGGCATCAGGGTCAGCAGGGCCCCCGCGATCAGGGCGGCGTTCACCGCCACGGCCTGCCAGCGGCGGCTCACGTTTCGCTCCGGCGCAGCCGCAGCTGCAGCAGCGTGAACACCAGGGTGATCACCAGCAGCAGCACCGCCACCGCCGACGACACCCCCATGCGCCACCAGCGGAATCCCTCCTCGTACATCAGCAGCACTAGGCTGCGGGTGGCCCCCAGCGGGCCGCCCTGGGTCATGACGTAGGGCTCGGCGAAGAGCTGGAAGAAGCCGATCATGGTGGTCACGCCCACGAACAGCGCCGTGGGCGCCAGCCCCGGCACCGTCACGTGCCGGAAGCGCTGCCACGCGCCGGCGCCGTCGATGGCCGCGGCCTCGTAGCGCTCGGCGGGGATGGTCTGCAGGCCGGCCAGGAAGATCAGCATGTTGTAGCCGAAGTTCTTCCACACCGCGAGCAGGATGATCGCCGGCATGGCGAAGCGGGCGTCGCCCAGCCAGTCGATGGGACCGATCCCCACCAGCCCCAGCAGGTGGTTCAGCAGCCCGTACTTCGGGTGGTAGAGGTAGCGCCAGACGATGGCCACCGAGACCAGGGTGGTCACCACCGGCGCGAAGTAGACGGTGCGCAGGACGCCGCGCAGGCGCGCCGCCTTGTGGTCCAGCAGCATGGCCGCCCCCAGCGACACCAGCACCGACAGGGGCCCACCGATCACCACGAACTGCAGGGTGTTGGTCAGGGCGCGCCAGAAGCTGCCGTCCTGCAGCAGCTGGGCGTAGTTGGCCAGGCCCACGAAGCGCGCGGCGTCGAAGTCGGCCACCGCGTAGAGGTCGAAATCGGTCAGGCTCAGCAGGATGCCCCCGACCACGGGCAGCAGGAAGAAGACCCCCAGCAGCACCAGCGCCGGGGTCAAAAAGAGCCAGGCGGCGCGGGTCTTGGCCTGCTCGTAGCGGCTGCTCACGGCGTCTGCTCCTGCTGCCGGGCCAGCAGCCAGCGCCGCTTGGCGAGGATGCGCGCCACGTCGGCGTCCAGGTCGGCCAGGGCCCGGTCCACCGTGGAGGCGCCGCGGATGGCCTGCTCGCCCCTTACCCAGACCTGGTTGGCGATCTGCTCCCACTCGGGGATCTTCGGCGTGGCCACCACATATTCGAGCTGCCGCCGGAAGGCCGCCGCGTAGGGGTCGCCGCCCAGGGCCGGGTTGTCCCAGGCCGCGCGGTGGGCCGGCAGGTTGCCCGTCATCTCGAAGAAGCGCTGCTGCTGCGCCGGCCGGGCCAGGTACTCCACCAGCTGCCAGGCCGCGTCCCGGTGCTCGGAGGTGCCGAACACCACCAGGCTGGAGCCGCCGGCCAGGGACACGCCGGGCGCCCCGGGGTCGGCTGCCGCGCGGTCGTCCGGCGCCGGCAGCGGCGCGGTCCGCCAGCTGCCCTGCAGCTCCGGAGGCAGCCGCCGCCGGAACTCGCCGATGTTCCAGGGCCCGGTGATGTACATGGCGAAGGTCCCGCGCCCGAACTCCTGGTAGAGGTTCGCCACCTCGTTGTTGCTCACCGGCGGCGCCAGGCCGTCCCGGAACAGGTCCACGTAGAAGGTGAAGGCGCGGTGGAACTCCGGCTGCGCGAAGGCGCCGGCCGTCTCATGCTCCGCCAGGAGCGGTGAGCCGGCCTGCAGGCCCAGGATCACCGGCTGCGCCCACTCGTTGACCGGCAGCAGGGTGCCGTAGCGGGGATCGGCCCCGCCGCGGGACAGCGCGGTCATGGCCGCGCGCCAGCTGTTCCAGGTAACGGGCGGCTCCGGGTAGCCGGCAGCAGCCAGCAGGTCGCTGCGGTAGAAGAGCACGCGGGTATCCACGTACCAGGGGATGCCGTACAGCACGCCGTCGATGACGTTGGTGTCCCAGATGCCGGCGAAGTGGTCCGCCGGATCGACCGTGGCCGACGCCGCGACCCGCCCGTCCAGGGGCTCCAGGGCCCGCAGCGCCGCGAACTCGGCCACCCAGGTGTTGCCCAGCTGGGCCAGGTCCGGCGTGGCCCGGCCCACGAACGCCGTCAGCAGCTTCTCGTGGGCCGCCGTCCAGGGGATCTGCTGCACGTCGACGAGGATGCCGGGGTGCTCGGCCTCGAAGCCGCGCACCAGCTCCTGCACCATCTCGCCCTCGCGGCCCATGGCCCAGAAGCGCAGCGTGGTCGCGTCCCGGCGGCCGCCGTCGCAGCCAGCGCAGGCCAGAACGAGCAGGGCGCCCGGCAGCAGCCGCCGGCCGGTCGACCGGGCCGCCCGCCTCATGGGGCGGCCGCGGGGACCGAGTCCAGCCAGCCGCCGGCGAATCCCGCCAGCTGCAGGCCCCGCACCAGGTGCGGGTTGCCCTGCAGCGTGCGCCAGATCAGGTCCGAGCGGTGGTTCTCGATCATGGCCAGGATGGGCCCCTGGTCGATGCCCAGGTAGTCGGTGTCGTACCAGCCGTGCTCGGGGTCGACCCGGCCGTGCTGCACCGGCACGTCCAGGGTGAAGGTGGGGTTCAGGGCGTCGAGGAAGCCGTACTCGCCCCAGATCCGCTCGCCGTGGTCCTGGTGCAGGGCCAGCAGCAGGGGCACCACCAGTTCCGGCGCGAACGGGAGCGAGCCCGCCGCCGCCGACGGGCAGATGGTGCCGTCGTCGGTGACGCGGGTGAACGACGCGCCGCGGGCATCGTAGGTCTGGAAGGTGCGTTCGCGGCCGCCGATGGTGAAGGTGCCGGACACCGGCCCGTCGCAGGCGGTCAAGCCCCACAGCCGGGGCCCGTAGCCGGTCCAGCCGCCGGGGTTGGCCAGGGCGTAGGCGTGCTGGGAAAGCACCGCCCGGCGCGAGTTCTCGAAGTAGTCGAGGCCGCGCTCGTCCATGTAGCGGTCGCGGATGCCGCGCAGGTCGACCCACACGTGGGTGTACTGGTGGCCGAACAGGGAGGCGAAGCCCAGGTGCTCCTGCCCGTGGAAGGTGCCCCAGCGGTAACCGGCGGTCCAGGCGTCCCAGGCCTCCGGCTCGACCGGATAGGTGGGCGAGGCCAAAGCCAGCAGGTAGAGGATCTTGGCCTCGTTGTAGCCCCGCCAGTCGTAGGGCAGGTGACCTTCCTCAGGCGTCCAGCCGTGGCCGATGGTGGGCGGCCGCACCGACGCCCACTGCCAGTCGACCCGCAGGTAGAGGGAGTCGGTCAGGGCGCGGATCTCAGCCTCGACCGGGCCTGAGCCGTCGAAATAGGACTGGCAGAACAGGGCGCCGGCCAGCAGCAGGGCGGTGTCCACGGTCGACAGCTCGACGGTGCCGAAGCGGGCGCCGGTCTCCATGTCCAGGAAATGATAGAAGAAGCCCTTGTACCCGGTGGCACCCTCGGGCCGGTCGTGCTGGGGCGCCTCCCACAGGAAGCGCAGCGTGCGCCGGGTCCGCTCGGCGGCCTCGTCCCTCGCCACGTAGCCGCGCTCGGCGCCGATGGGATAAGCGGTCAGGGCGAACCCGGTGGCGGCGCTGCTGGCGAACGACTCGGTGGGCCAGCGGTCGGGCGCCAAGCCGTTTTCGGGGTTGCAGCGCTCCCAGAAATAGCGGAAAGTCCGAACTTGCAAGGTGTCGATGAAAGCGGTTTCATCGCCCGATAAATAAAAAATGTCCCCTTGGTCCGGGGACGATTCCGTGTGCGGGGAGCCGCAAGCCCCCAGAAGGGCCAAGGCGACCAGGCTCACGGCCAGCGCACCCGGCAGGCAGAGCTGCCGCGCACGCGCCGCAAGAAGCGACCCGCGCCGACCGACTTGGCCGTGACTGGCCCGGCTGCCGTTTCTCCGGGGATCCATGGTCCCGATTATTAGGGACAGCCCCGGGCGGCGCAACCGAAAACGAGCGCCATGGCCTCCAAGCGCAGAACCTGGTTCCTGGTGCGGTTGGCGGTCTACGTCGCCGTCATCGTCGGGATCCTGCTGGTGCGCGGAGGCCTCGACTGGCGGAGCGCGCTGCGCCCCCTGCGCGGCGCCCCGACCGGCGATACGGCCGGCGAGGCTGTCGTGACCGTCAGCGGCCGCGACCTGGCGCCCGAGCTGCTGGACCGCCTGCTGGCCTTCTACCTCCAGGACTACCCCCAGGCGCAACTGGTCGCCGCGGGGGGCGGCACCTACCACGCGCTGGAGGATCTGGCCAACGGCCGCGCCGACGTGGCCCTGCTCTACCGGCGGCCCACCGCCGCGGAGCAGGACCTGCTGCGGGCCACGGCCGGGGACACGGCGCTGGTCTTCCCGGTGGCCGTCGCCGCGGCGGTGCTGCTGGCCGGCGCCCGGACCACGGCCGACGGCCTGACCCTGGACGAGCTGCGGGCGGCCCTGGCCGGCACGGGGCCCGCGCCCGGGGTGCGGTTCTACGCCCCTGATCCCAACGATGGACTCTGGGACGCGCTGCGGGCCCGGTTGGGCCTGCCGGCGGCGGAC
>JACZKN010000339.1 GCA_014859985.1 Candidatus Krumholzibacteriia bacterium
GGCGGGCTCCGGCCTGGAGGTCCTGGTAGGCGACGGCCGCGTGCTGCCGTTCCCGGAGCGTTTGCCCGTGCCGGGCCTGCCGGTGCTGGTGGGCGTGCGCGCGCCCCGCGCCGTCGACGGCACGCGCCGGCTGGACCCCGCGCAACTGCCGCTGGTGCTGGAACTTCTGTCGGCGATCGAAAGCACCGGTCTGGAGACCGCGGTGCCCGTCGATTTTGTGGTTGCCCGCGCCGAGGGATACGCTATCGTGCTGCAGGAAGGACGGGGGACGCTGCTGGTGGGGCGGGAGGAGTTCGCCCACCGGCTGCAGCGCTACATGGTCGGCCGCGATCACCTCGAGCCGGGACTCGAGGTCGACCTGCGCTTCCGCGACAAGATCACCGTCCGTCGGCCCGACGGCCCGCGTTCCTGACCGCGCCCGCCGCGCCTCCGCCAGCAAGCCCGCCAGGACCGGAAGGAGCCGGTAATGAGCCAGGGACGTCTGCTCGTCGCGTGCGACTTCGGCACGACCATGTTCCGCGCCCTCGCCACCGAGATCGGCCCCGGCGGCCAACTCGAAGTGGTCGGCTGCGCCCAGGAGAAGGCCGAGGGTTTCCACGACGGCGACTTCGTCAACCTCGGCACCGGCAGCCGCTGCATCGCCCGCACCATGCGCGCGCTCGAGGCCGACTGCGACATCTACGTCACCGGGTTCACCTACAGCATCTGCGGCAGCCACCTGCGCAGCGTGCGGGCCACGGCCCAGGTGCCCATCGGCCCGGGACCGCGGCCCATCCGCCCGGCCGACGTGGAGGAGGCCCGCAGCCGCGCCCGCACCATGGGCATCCCCTTCGACCACAAGATCCTGACGGTCACGCCGGTGGAGTTCGCCGTCGACCGGGTGCGCGGGATCGTCGATCCGGTGGGCCGGGTCGGCAGCCAGCTGGAGATGCAGGCCCACCTGATCACCGGCTCGCGCAGCGTGCTGCACAACATCGAGAACGCCATCGAGACCGCCAAGTACCGGCCCCTGGCCGAGGAGGTGGACGTGCTCGCGGCGGGCGAGGCCCTGGTCACCGGTGCCGAGCGCGACGAGGGCGCCATGCTGGTGGACGTGGGCGGCCACGCGACCAACTGGGCGGTCTACCGCAAGGGCGCCGTGGTCGCGAGCGGCTCGGTGCCGCTGGGCGGCCACCACCTGAGCAACGACCTGGCCCACGGCCTGCGCATCCCGCTGGAGGAGGCCGAGAAGGTCAAGCGCCTGCGCGGCGTGGTGCTGCGCAGCCTGGTCGAGGCGGTGCCGGTGGAGGTGCTCTTCGAGGAGGAGCGGCCCGAGGAGACGCCCGGCATCGTGGCGGCGATCCTCGAGCCGCGCTTCGAGGAGATCCTCGCCTACGTGAAGAAGGATTTCGGCGACCGGCGCGAGCTGTCGCGCCTGGCGGCGGGCGTGATCCTCACCGGCGGCGGCTCGCGCTGCCGCGGCAGCGCCCAGCTCTGCGAGGAGATCTTCGACCTGCCCAGCGAGTGCCGCTGGCTGCCGCCGGGCCTGCGCGGCGCCGACCGCCTGCCCAAGGGCCAATGGGCCACGGTGGTGGGCCTGAGCCTGTGCGTGGCCCGTGACACCACCGAGGCGGCCGCGGTGGACCAGCACCGGGACGGCCCGGGGCTGCTCGGGCGGCTGCGCGGGTTGCTGAAGCGGGAGCGGGAGGCCGAACCGGCCGGGGCGGCGGAAGCCAAGGCCGAGGCCAAGGCCGAGGCCTGACGGCGTGGGTTTTGCGGCCGGGGCCGCTTTTTCCCTTGGCTACCCCGACCGATTGTGTTAGGAAGGGGTTAGGACTACAAGATATGCGGCCCCGCGGTGCCAGGAAGGCATGCAACCGCGCGGCCGCCGGCACGCCCCGACCGGCAGGCGGCGCAGGGGTAGCCCAACTCACGGAGGAGGCGGGTGGCATGATGTTCGAGTTCGCCGAGGAATCCGAGCGCCTGGCCGACATCAAGGTCGCCGGGATCGGCGGCGCCGGCGGCAACGCCGTGGCCAGGATGATCGACGCGGGTCTGACGGGCGTGGAGTTCCTCGCCGTCAACACGGACCTGCAGGCCCTGAAGGGCTCCCCCGCCCACAACGCCATGCAGATCGGCGCCCGGCTCACCAAGGGCCTGGGCTCGGGCGGCAAACCCGCCGTGGGCGCCGCCGCCGCCGAGGAGGACCGCGAGCGCATCGCCGCGGTCCTGCACGGGGCCGACATGGTGTTCGTCACCTGCGGCATGGGCGGCGGCACCGGCACCGGCGCCGCGCCGGTCATCGCCGAGATCGCCCGCGAGCAGGGGGCGCTGACCGTGGGCATCGTCACCCGGCCCTTCGGCTTCGAGGGCAAGGTGCGCACGGCCCAGGCGGACGAGGGCATCGAGCGCCTGCGCGCCGCCGTCGACACGCTGATCACCATCCCCAACCAGCGCCTGCTGGAGGTGGTGCCCCCGAACACGAGCATGAACGAGGCCTTCCGCATCGCCGACAACGTGCTCTACGAGGCGACGCGCGGCATCTACGAGATCATCTCGCGCCACGACCACGTGAACCTGGACTTCGCCGACGTCTCGACGGTGATGCGGGGCATGGGCGAGGCCATGATGGGCACCGGCCGCGCCTCGGGCGAGGACCGGGCGATGAAGGCGGCGCAGCAGGCCATCAGCTCGCCGCTGCTGGAGAACCTGAGCATCGCCGGCAGCCAGGCGGTGCTGGTCAACGTGCTCGGCGCCCAGGTCAACCTGCAGGACACGGCCCAGGCCATGCAGTTCATCCAGGAGGCCGCGGGCCCGGACGCCCATGTGATCTTCGGCTACGGCCTCGACGAGTCCCTGGGCGAGTCCATCCAGGTGACGGTCATCGCCACCGGCTTCAGGGGCGGGCAGACCGGCCGGCCGGCGGCCCGGGTCGCGCCGGCTGCGGTCGCGGCGGCC
>JACZKN010000340.1 GCA_014859985.1 Candidatus Krumholzibacteriia bacterium
GGCCGGGCAGCCGGGGGTGCTGCCGCGCCTGGCCGCCTGGGCCCTGGACCAGGACGTGCACCTGCGCAGCGGGGGCGCGACGGCTCCGCCCCCGTCCCTGCTGCCGGTCCTGGCCGCGGAGCTGCGGGACAGCCAGGCCGACCTGCACGCCCTGCTGGGGGTGGCCGTCTTCCTGGGGGACATGCGGGGCACCCTGGCCGTGGCGAGCGTGTTGCCCGGATCGGGTTTGACGCGGGACGAGAAAAGGCGTTTCCTTTACCCCCTGCCGGCCCCGGGACCGGTGCTGGACGCCCTGCTCGAGGCCGGCGACGACCCGGCCCTCCTGCTCGCCATCGCCCGCAACGAGTCGCTGTTCGAGTCGGCCGTGCGTTCGCGGGCCGGAGCCCTGGGCTGGATGCAGATCATGCCCTTCCACTACCCGGAGCGGGGCGCGGTGCCCGGTTCCGGCCACTGGAGCAACCCCCGGGTCGCCATCGAGCGCGGCGCGGCCCTGGTCGCGGAGAACCGCCGGCGGTTCGGCGGCGACCCGTACCGCCTGCTGGCCGCCTACAACGCCGGCCCGGAGGCGGTGGCGCGCTGGGACCGCCAACTGGGCGACCAGGCTTCCCGGCGGCTCTTCCTCGCCTGGATCGGCTACACCGAGACCCGCGGCTACGTGGAGAAGGTGCTGATCGACCGCGACCTTTACGACTGGATCCTGACGGAGGCCGCCGCCCCGGGCGCGGACCTCCCAGCGGAGGAGTAGCGCATGGCCACGGGCGTGTTGGGTTTCCTGGAGAACGTGTTCGGCAAGAAGAAGCGGGACGTCACCCGGCTGCAGCCCCTGGTCGACCGGATCAAGCAGGTGCGCGGCGACTACGCCGGGCTGGACGACGACGCCCTGCGCGCCAAGCGCGAGGAGTTCAAACAGCGCCACGCGGCCGGCGAGTCCCTGGACGACCTGCTGCCCGAGGCCTACGGCGTGGTCTGGGAAGCCTGCCGCCGCCTGGCCGAACGCAAGGCCACCTGGGTGGTGTGGGGCACCGAGCAGGCCTGGGACATGGTGCCCTACGACGTGCAGCTCATGGGCGGCATCGTCCTGCACCAGGGCAAGATCGCCGAGATGGCCACGGGCGAGGGCAAGACCCTGGTGGCCATCATGCCCCTGTACCTGAACTCGCTGCCCGGCCGCGGCGCCCACCTGGTGACGGTCAACGACTACCTGGCCCGCCGCGACGCCGAGTGGATGGGCGGCGTGCTGCGCTTCCTGGGCTGCAGCGTCGGCTTCATCCTGGGCGAGATGACCCCCGAGGAGCGCCGCCAGGCCTACGCCTGCGACGTCACCTACGGCACCAACAACGAGTTCGGCTTCGACTACCTGCGCGACAACATGGTGCTGCACCCGGAGCACCTGGTGCACCGGGAATTCCACTTCGCCATCGTGGACGAGGTCGACTCGGTGCTCATCGACGAGGCCCGCACGCCGCTGATCATCTCCGGCGCGGTGGACAAGTCCACCCACCAGTTCACGGAACTGAACCCGCGGGTCCTGAAGGTCGTGCGCCAGCAGCTCAAGATGGTCAACGACTGGCTCGGCGACGTGGAGCGCGTGATGCGCCCCGCCCTGCAGGGCGGGGACGTGGACATCGACCGGGAGACGGCGCTCAAGCTGCTGCGCATCAGCCGCGGCGCGCCCAAGAACCCCCGCTTCGCCAAGATCCGCCAGGTCCCCGGGGTGCAGGAGACGATCCAGCGCACCGAGGAGTCCTACATGCGCGACAAGGCCATGTGGGAGGCGGACGCGGACCTGCTCTACGTGGTGGAGGAGAAGCACCACTCGGTGGACCTGACCGAGCGCGGCCGGGAGATCGTGGCCGGCGACGACAAGGACCTCTTCGTGCTGCCGGACCTGGCCGAGACCGCGGGCGCCATCCAGGGCGACGCGGGCCTCGATCCGGCGGAGAAGCTGAAACGCATGGCGGTCATCGAGCAGGAATACGCCCTGAAGAACGAGACGATCAGCAACGTCGACCAGCTGCTGAAGGCCTACTCCCTCTACGAGAAGGACGTGGAGTACGTCATCCAGGACGGCAAGGTGGTGATCGTCGACACCTTCACCGGCCGCCTGCAGCCGGGCCGGCGTTTCAGCGACGGCCTGCACCAGGCCCTGGAGGCCAAGGAGGGCGTGACGGTCCAGAAGGAGACCCAGACCCTGGCCACCGTGACGGTGCAGAACTTCTTCCGCATGTACGACAAGCTCTCGGGCATGACCGGCACCGCCGAGACGGAGGAGGCCGAGTTCGCGGGCATCTACAACCTGGACGTCGTGGTGATCCCCACGCACCGGCCCATCGCCCGGGCCGACCTGGACGACGTCATCTACAAGACCAAGAAGGAGAAGTACAAGGCGATCGTCGACGAGGTGGACCGGATGCACAAGCTGGGCCTGCCGGTGCTCGTGGGCACGACGACGGTGGAGGTCAGCGAGCTGCTGAGCCGCCTGCTGCGGCTGCGGGGCATCAACCACAACGTCCTGAACGCCAAGCAGCACAAGATGGAGGCGGAGATCGTCGCCGAGGCGGGGCGCATCGGCGCGGTGACCATCGCGACGAACATGGCCGGCCGCGGCACCGACATCAAGCTCGCCCCGGGGGTGCTGCAGGCGCCCGAGCGCTGGGGCAGCGACCCCAACCTCACGCCGGACATGCACGAGGGCCAGGTCCCCGGCCTGCAGATCATCGGCACCGAGCGCCACGAGAGCCGCCGCATCGACCGCCAGCTGCGCGGCCGCTCCGGCCGCCAGGGCGACCCGGGCCAGGCCATCTTCTTCCTCTCGCTCGAGGACGACCTGATGCGCCTGTTCAGCCCCGAGCGCATCGTCAAGGTGATGGACCGCCTGGGGGTGCAGGAGGGCGAGGTCATCACCCACTCGATGGTCACCAGGGCCATCGAGAAGGCCCAGATCCGCGTCGAGACCCGCAACTACGAGATCCGCAAGCACCTGCTGGAATACGACGACGTCGTCAACAAGCAGCGCGAGGTCGTCTACGGCCTGCGCCGCGAGGCCCTGACCGGCGCGGACCTCACCGAGCGCCTGCGCGACTACGTGGACAGCGGCGTACGCGGCATGTTCGCCGCCTGCTGCCCCGAGGACCAGGCGCCCGACTACTGGGACATGGCCGACCTGGCGCTGCGCTACCAGGGCCTGGTCCTGGCGCCGCTGCCCCTGGAGCCGGACGAGCACCTGGAGGCCGGCTGGGAGGCCCTCCAGGAGAAGCTGACCGAGGCCGCCCTGGCGCGCTGCGACGCCAAGGCCGCGCGCCTGGGCCCGCAGATCATGGCCCAGCTCCTGAAGTTCGTGGTGATCCAGGTGCTGGACGAGAACTGGCGCGACCACCTCAACGAGCTGATCATGCTGCGCAGCGGCATCGGCCTGCGCTCGTACGGCCAGCGCGATCCCCTGGTCGAGTACAAGGGCGAGAGCTTCCGCCTCTTCCAGGACATGATGGAGCGCATGGAGAACCAGACCGTCAGCCTGTTCTTCCGGGCGGAACTGGCCCCGCCGCCGCCGCCGCGGGTGCCGGACGTGACGCGCCTGCAGACGCAGCACCACGAGGTCTCCGCCTTCGACAACCCCACCCGGAGCGGACCGGCGGCC
>JACZKN010000341.1 GCA_014859985.1 Candidatus Krumholzibacteriia bacterium
GGCCGAGGCTGCCCTGATCAGGGCGCGCGACGCCGACGCCGCCTGCGCCGAGCCGACCGAGCGCTGGGTGCGCGCCGCCCTGAGGGTGCTCTGACCGTGAGCGGCCAGCGGCCGCGGGAAGGATCCCGGTGGACGACCAGAGGCTGACCGACCCCCGCGAGCAGGCCCCGGACGTGGAGCCGGACCGCAGCCTGCGCCCGCGCCGCCTGGACGACTTCGTGGGCCAGGACGCCATCAAGGACAACCTGCGGGTGTTCATCGCCGCGGCCCGCCAGCGCGGCGAGGTGCTGGACCACGTGCTGCTGCACGGGCCCCCGGGCCTGGGCAAGACCACGCTGAGCCAGATCCTGGCCCACGAGATGGGCCTGGAGATCCGCCTGACCAGCGGGCCCGCCTTCAGCAACGCGGCCGAGCTGATCGCCCTGCTGAGCGAGCAGGTGGAAAGGCGCGCCGTCTTCATCGATGAGATCCACCGCCTGGGCAAGGTCATCGAGGAGCACCTCTACCCGGCCATGGAGGACTGGCGGGTGGAGCTGATCATCGACAAGGGGCCCAACGCGCGGCACTTCAACCTGCAGCTGGAGCCCTTCACCCTGATCGGCGCCACCACCCGCGCGGGCCTGATCACGCCGGCCCTGCGCAGCCGCTTCGGCATCGTCTGCCACCTGGACTTCTACCCGGCCGCACAGCTGGCGGTGATCGTCAAGCGCTCGGCCGCGATCCTGGGCATCGGCCTGGACGACACCGGGGCCATGGAGATCGCCCGCCGCAGCCGGGGCACGCCGCGCGCCGCCAACCGGCTGCTGCGGCGGGTGCGCGACTTCGCCCAGGTCGAGGGGCGCACGGTCATCGACGGCCCGGTGGCCGACCGCGGCCTGACCCGCCTCGGCGTGGACGCGCTCGGGCTCGAGCCCCTGGACCGCCGCTACCTGCAGGTGGTGATCGAGCATTTCGCCGGCGGCCCGGTCGGCATCCAGAACCTGGCCGTCTCCCTGGGCGAGGAGTCCGACACCCTCGAGGACATGGTCGAGCCCTTCCTCATCCAGGCGGGCCTGCTCAAGCGCACGCCCCGCGGCCGCGAGGCCACGGCCCGTGCCTGGACGCACCTGGGCCTGGAACCGCCCGCGGCGCAGGGGGCGCAGGGCGCGCTGCTCTGAGACCCGGCCTTCCCCGCGATTACCTCCCATATTGATCCCACCGGTATGGTATGACTTCTGCATCCTGCCGGCGGGGACGGAGGCGCAACGCACGGCCCGGCCCGGCCAGGCCCCTTTCGGGAGGTATGGAACATGACGAGAACGAGGATCGCTGCCGTAGCCCTGGCAGGATGCATGCTGCTGACCCGGCCGCCGACCGCGGCGGCCGACACGGGTCTGCGCAACGCCTGGCGGGCGGATTATCCCGACGTCTGTGCGCCCCTGTACGACCTGAACTGCGCCGTTTGCCACACCTCGGTCCCGGCGCTCAACGCCTACGGCGACGACATCCTGGCCTTCGGTGACGGCCCGGGCATCGAGGGCCTGGACTCCGACGGCGACGGCTATACCAACGGCCAGGAGATCCTGGTGGACTGCACCAACCCGGCGGACGCCGGCGACCACGGCGTGGTGCCGGTGGACGCGGCCACCTGGAGCGGGATCAAGGTCCTGTTCCGCTAGGCCGGACCTGTTTCGGGGCTTGGCGGGGGCGGGATGCGGCGCTTAGCTTGGCGGCACCCGTCCACCGCCAACCCGGACCCGCAGGTCCAGCCGGAGAGACGTGACCGCGCCCGACTTCCAGTTCGACCTGCCGTCTGAGCTGATCGCCCAGGAGCCGGCCGCCCGCCGCGGGGACGCCCGCCTGCTGCTGGTGGAACCCGGCCAAGGACCGGTGGGCGAGCGCGCCTTCCGCGACCTGCCCGGGCTGCTGCGCCCGGGGGACCTGCTGGTGCTGAACGAGAGCCGGGTGCTGCCGGCGCGGCTTTTCGCCCGTCGCGCCGACACCGGAGGCCGGGTGGAGGTGCTGCTGGTGGCGCCGCAGGCGGCGGCC
>JACZKN010000342.1 GCA_014859985.1 Candidatus Krumholzibacteriia bacterium
GTCCTGGACGGCGCGCGCCGCCTTGCGGGCGAAGACCCGGCTCATGGCCAGGTGGGCGCCGGCGGCGCCGTGGCCCTCGGCAGCCATCCGCGCGGCCTTGGCCGCCAGGGCGGCGGCCACCTCGCAGATGGTCATCATGTCGGCGAAGGTGAACATCACGATCTGGTTGCGGGTCTCCTTGGCGGCGTGCATGTGGAGGACCACGTCGTTCAGCCCCCGCACCGCGGCCGCGACGATCGCCGCGCCGGCTTCGGCGCTCCCGGCGTGCAGGGCGTCCAGCCGGGCCGCCAGATCCGCGTAGAAGCCGCCCTTGGTGCGCACCGTCTCCTTCCAGCGGTACATCGCGATGATGCTCTGCTGGATCTCGCTGGTGCCTTCGTAGATGGAGGTGATGCGCACGTCCCGCCGCATCTTCTCCACCATGTATTCGCGGGCGTAGCCGTAGCCGCCCAGGGCCTGGATCGCCGCGTCGGCGGCGCGGTTGCCCGCCTCGGTGGCCCAGTACTTGGCGATGGAACCCTCGGTGTTGAGGTCGGTCTCCCCCTGGTCGATGCGCAGGGCCGTCTCCTCGACATAGGCGCGGCCCGCCGCCAGGTCCACCCAGTTCTCCACGATGAGCTTGTAGAGGAAGCCCTCCTTCTCCACCAGCGCCGCGCCGAACTGCTGGCGCTGCTTGGCGTAGGCCAGCGCCCGCAGCAGGGGCGCCTGACCGCCGCCCAGGCCGAAGGCTCCCACCATCAGGCGCGTGTAGCCGAACACCGCATTGGCCTGCTTCAGGCCCTGCCCCTCGACGCCGCCGATCAGGTTCCCGGCCGGCACCTCGGCGTCCTCCAGGAGCACGCCGGTGGTGTTGGAGGCGCGGATGCCGTGCTTGTCCTCGTGCTTGCCCACCGACAGCCCCGGCGTGTCGCGCTCCACCACGAAGAAGGTCGGACCGCCCGGGGCCTTCGCCAGGATGGTGTAGAGCTGGGCCACGCCGCCGTTGGTGATGAACTGCTTGGCGCCGTTGAGGCGGTAGCCCGTCACGTTGCCCGCGGCGTCGGTGACGGGGTCGGCCGTGGTCTTGAGCGCGGCCACGTTGCTGCCGGCCTCGGGCTCGGTCACGCCGTAGGCCACGATCAGGCCCTCGCCGGCGATCCGCCCCAGCCACTCGGCCTTCTGGGCGGGCGTGCCGCCCACCAGGATGGGGTCGGTGCCCAGGCAGATGGCCAGGAACGCCGTGGCCACCCCCAGGTCGATGGCCGCCATCTCCTCGCTGACGCGGCAGATGTCCCTGGCGCCGCCACCCAGCCCGCCCACGTCCTCGGGCAGGAAGATCAGGTGCATGCCCACGTCCGGCGAAAGCAGCTTCCGCACCACGTCGCCGGGGAACTCGTCCTTCTCGTCCAGCTCGAGGATCCGGCTGTCGGGCAGTTCTCGGCCCACGACCTGGCGCAGCGTCTGGATGATCATGTCGCACATCTCGGTGCTCAGGCCGGCGGGAACGTTCATCGGGAGTCCTTCCTCTGCTGCTGCGGCGCGGGCGCACCCGGCCGGTTCACGGCAGGCCGATGCGCCCGGATCCCACCAGGACGCAGTGGCCGCCCACCTCGATGGCACGGGCGCGGCCGCCCTCGACGTCCGCTTCGGCGATGATGCGGCTGGGCCTGCCGAGTTCCAGCCCCTGTTCGCTGACGATGCGCACCCGCGGGGCCAGCTTCACCAGCCGGTGCTTCAGCAGGTAGGCCACCAGCGCGCCGGTGGCCGCGCCGCTGGCCGCGTCCTCCGGGATGCCGAAATGGGGCGCGAACATGCGGCAGTGGACCGCCGCCTCGGGGCTCTCCGTCTCGCAGGTGAAGACGAAGAGGTCGCCGAAGCCCAGGTCGCGGGCGATGGCATCGGCCTCGCGGCGGCGCAGGACGATGCGCTGCACCGTCTCGAGCGACGCCACCGGCACGATGTGGATCGGCAGCCCCGTGGAAATGACCTCGCAGGGCAGGCCGGTGATGGCGATCTCGTCCTCGTCGATGCCCAGGGCCCGCGCCACCTTGCCCCGGTGGAAGTACTGGCCCATGAACACCGGTGCGTCCTGCAGCAGGCTGTAGAGCCGCCGCCCCCGCTCGTCGCGGACGACCACCTGGTAGTCGCCGGCCTCCAGCTCCCAGGTGAAGCGGCCGCTGCCCGCGGCGCAGCGCCCGAGGTGGTCCAGGGCGAAGGTCGCGCCGAGCACCGAGTGCCCGCCGAAGGGGATCTCGGCGGACGGGGTGAAGACCCGCAGGCCCGAACGCTCCTCGCCCCGCCGGCGCGGCGGCACGATGAACGCGGTCTCCCCGGTGCCCAGCTCCATGGCCAGCTTCTGCATGAGGTCGGCCGGCACCCGCTCCCCGTCCGGGAACAGGTTCAGCCGGCTGCCCCCGAAGGGCCGGTCGGTGAAGACATCGATGAGCAGGAAGTCGAAATCCATGCCTGAAGCTCGTCCTCGGGATCCGGGATGCACCGCCTGCGCGCACCGGCGCCGGAGACGGGAATCTAGCACACCCCCGGAGCCCGGCCAAGGGGATTGGAGCCGCCGCCTGCCGGCCGGGCGCGCGGAAAACGCCCGGAATCCCCCGCAGAACCGCCGATTCAGTCCTCGATCACCACCGTGGCCACCGCGTAGGCGCGCTCGTGGCTGAGCGCCACATGGACCCGGCATCCGCCCCGCTCCGCGAGGGCCGCGGCCGCGCGGCCGTGCAGGCGCAGGGACGGTGCCCCGGACGGACCGCGCACCACCTCGATGTCGCGGTAGGGGATGCCCTGCAGGCCGCCGCCGAGGGCTTTGAGGAAGGCCTCGCGCGCGGCCCTGGCGGCGCGCCAGCGCCTGCTCGTCCGGCCGGAAGCAGCGATCCAGGAAGCGCGCCCCGTGGCGCGTCACCAGGTCGGCGATCCGCGCCACTTCCACCACGTCCGTGCCCACGCCCAGGATCATCGTGCCCTCCGGCCTACGGGGTCCCGCCGCCCATCAGTAGGCCCCCTTGCGCTCGATCACTGCGGGCAGGGTGCGCAGGAGGATCCGCACGTCGCGACCCAGGCTGCGGGTGCGCACGTACTCGGCGTCCAGGGCCATCCATTCCTCGAAGTCCAGGTGGCTGCGCCCGGAGACCTGCCACAGGCAGGTCAGGCCGGGCCGCACCAGCAGGCGCACCGCGTGCGCCGGGGTGTAGTCCGCCACCTCCGCGGGAATCTGGGGCCGCGGGCCCACCACCGTCATGTCGCCCCGCAGGACGTTCAGGAGCTGCGGAAACTCGTCCAGGCTGCTGCGCCTCAGGAATCGCCCCACCCCGGTGATGCGCGGGTCGTCCTTGATCTTGAAGGCCGCCCCCGTGGCCTCGTTCAGGTGGGCCACGCTGGCCTTGCGGGCCTCGGCGTCCACCGCCATGGAGCGGAACTTGAAGCAGTCGAAGACGTGGCCGAAGCGGCCGACCCGCTGCTGGCGGAAGAAGATCGGACCGGGCGTCTCCAGCCTAATCAACAGGACGATGAACGGAAACAGGGGCAGCAGCAGGGCCAGGCCGCCCAGGGCCGCAGCGACGTCGACGGCCCGCTTGACCGCCCGGTAGGCCAGGGGATCATGGAACCGCGCGGAGTCCACCGCCGGCGCGATGAACCGCGCGAAGCCCTCGCGGCTGCCGTAGAACCACTCAGCCCCCACGCCCGGCCTCCCCGGGCGCGGCCGCCCGCCAGCCCAGGACGCGGACCCCCGCCAGGTCCCCTGCCGGCTCGAGGGTGCCCGCCCGGTCCAGGGCCGGCACCAGCAGGCCCCGGGGATCGAAGTCCCACTGGCGGGCCAGCACCACCCAGGCCGCATCGGTCCCGCCCAGGCGTTCGGCCACGAAGGCATCGGCGTCGGCCTCCGTCGCCAGCCTGCCGGCCCCGAAGGCGTGGATCACCGGGGACATGTCACCGGCGTAGAACCGCCACACGTTGGTCACCACCGGCACCAGCACCGGGCGCGGCTGGCCGCCCGCGGCCGCGACCAGGGCCACGGCCCCCCGCAGATCCTCCTTCGCATAGCGCGGCGAGGCCCACAGGCCGCCCAAGGCGACGAGGCTGGCCGCGCACAGCAGCACCGTGAGCGCGGACCCGGACCGCCGCGGCAGCCGCACCAGGCCCGCGGCCACCACGGCCACGGCCCAAGGCACGGCCACCGCCAGGTACCGCGCGTTCCAGGGCTTGATGTTGCGCAGGGCCAAAACCAGCAGGGCCGCCAGGGGCACGGCGATCCACAGCAGCAGCGGCAGGCGCCGCCGCCCCAGGGCGACCAGGCCCGCTGCCGCACCGACCAGGACCGGCAGCGCGCCCGCCGCGAGCCAGGGCCAGGCCTGCCGGACGTGGACCAGCCGATCGGGGTCGTGCAGTTCCCTGAGGGAGGGGCCGTAGCTGAAGCCGAAGAAGAACGTGTACAGGGTGTAGGGTATGGCCAGGGGGTCGAAGGTCGTCTCGCCCCGCAACGCCTCGCCGGTGGCCGCGCCCGGCGCGAGGCGGTCGACCGCCCAGATCCCCGCGGCCTGCAGCAGCCAGGGCGCCATCGCCAGCAGGCCGCCCCCGAAGGCCGCCGCCCAG
>JACZKN010000040.1 GCA_014859985.1 Candidatus Krumholzibacteriia bacterium
GGATAGCGCCGGGGCATCGGGGGCAAAGGGGCGGTCGGGCTGCCTTCCCGCTGGAGCTCCTGGACTCCCGGCTGGACGGTTCGGCCGCCCCGGCGCTATCCTGCGCCAAGCGCGAGCGAAAGGCCCACAACCGGAGGCCAACCTGCCCATGGACCTGCCCGCCCCGGCGCTGGTAGCGAACGCGATCACCAAGCGCTTCGCGACCTCCCTGGCCGTCGACGGCGTCGACCTGCAGATCGCTCCCGGCGAGATCCTCGCCTTGCTCGGCCCCAACGGCGCCGGCAAGACGACCACCGTCCGCATGCTCGTGGGCATCCTGAGGCCGGATTCCGGCCGGATCCTCTGGCGCGTGGACGGCCGGGACCGTGAGCGTCCGCGACCGGAGGATCTCGGCTATCTGCCGGAGGATCGCGGCCTGCTGCGCGACGCGCCGGTCCTGCGGACCCTCGAGTACTTCGGTGTCCTGCACGGCCTGGCGCGCAACCAGGCCCGGGCCCGGGCCAGCGCCGAGCTCGAACGGTTCGGCCTCGGCGAGCGCCTGGGCGAACGGGTGGACCGCCTGAGCAAGGGCAACCAGCAGAAGGTCCAGTTCCTGGCGGCCGTGCTCCATCGCCCCCGCGTGGCCGTGCTCGACGAGCCGTTCAGCGGTTTCGACCCGCTCAACCAGCAGCGCTTCGTCGACGAGATCCGCCGCCTGCGCGACGAGGGCGGCACCGTCCTGCTCAGCGCGCACCAGATGGATCTGGTCGAGCAGCTCGCCGACCGCCTCGTGCTGCTGGACCGCGGCCGGGTGGTGCTCGCGGGCAGCCTGGCGGAGATCCGCGCGCGGACCGGCAGCGGACAGCGCCTCGAGCTCGAGCTGGCCGGCGAGGTGCCGCTGGCCGCGCTGCGCGCGCTCGCGGGCGT
Organism: Candidatus Krumholzibacteriia bacterium; assembly: GCA_014859985.1. Taxonomy (GTDB): domain Bacteria; phylum Krumholzibacteriota; class Krumholzibacteriia; order LZORAL124-64-63; family LZORAL124-64-63; genus JACZKN01. Next base: position 907 of record JACZKN010000040.1, read on the forward strand.
CGAGCGCGTCGATCTCGCCGGGCCGAGACGCGTCGCCCTCGGCCTGGTCCCGGGCCTCGCCGTGGGGGCCGTGCTTCACGAGCTCACGGCCCGGTTCGAGGTGCGCTCGGTACACTCGGCGGCCGAGCGTCTGCACGAGATCTTCCTGCGGACCGTCGGCCGTGACCTTGCACCCGGGGAGTTGCCCGTCGCGGACTCCGGCCAGGAGCAGTCATGATCGGCAAGCGAAGCTGGACGGTGGCCCGCTGGGAGTTCCTGCGCTTCGCCAAGACGAAGGACCTGATCATCGGTACGCTGGTGCTGACCGGCGTGTACGGCGGCGGCCAGCTCTTCGGGGAGTTCGTCGCCGCCCGCGCGAACCAGCAACGGACGGTGGCGGTCGTCGATGCGGCGCGGCTCGATCTGCACGAGCCCCGCGAGCTCGGGACGTTCCGCCTCGTGCCCGAGACCCGGGCGCCGGCAGTGGTCGATTCGCTCCTGCTCGCGGCGGAACTCGACGCGGCGCTCGTGCGGGTCGAGGGCGGCTGGCAGTTGCGGGCCCGGCGCGACCACGGCTGGCTCGACGGCCTGCGGCTGCAGGTCGGCGCGCTCGTGCGCGAAGCCGCGCTCGTCCGCCTCGAACCCGATCCCCGGATGCTTGCGGTCCTCGCGGCGCCGGTGGAGATTCCCACGGTCCTGGTCGACCCCGGCGCGGCCGGTGGCGGCCAGCGGGCCGGCGTCATGGTCGTCGTGTTCGTCGTCGGGGCGATGCTGCTCGGCCTGCTGACCGGTTTCAGCTACGTGTTCGTGGCGATCACCGCCGAGAAGACCCAGCGTACGACCGAGTCGCTGCTCTCGGTGCTGCGTCCCCAGGAGTGGATCGACGGCAAGATCATCGGCCTGACGGGCGTCGTCCTGGTGAACCTGCTCAGCTTCCTGGTCGCCTGGTATCTGTGGCAAGGCGTGTCGTGGCTGTTCCTGGACCGCACCGTGGCGCTGCCCGGAGGGCTCGGCGGGTGGGACCTGCTCCTGAGCGTGGCATTCGCCGCCGCAGGGTTCGCCTTCTGGTTCACGCTGTTCGCGCTGGTCGCGGCGACCATCGACGATCCCAACAGCAGCGGCCGCAGCTCGCTGATGTTCCTGCCGCTCCTGCCGCTGAGCGTGGTCTTCGCCGGCCTGGACTCGGCCGACGCGGTCTGGATGCGCGCGCTGGCGCTCATCCCCGGAGTCAGTCCGACGGCCATGCCCGTGCGCCTGCTGCGCGGCGAGCCGGCCGTCTGGGAGATCGTGGTGTCCCTCGCGCTGTTGGTCGCCGGCGCGCTCCTGATGCGCTGGGCCGCCGGGCGCGTGTTCGGGATCAGCATGCTCATGACCGGCAAGGAGCCGGGGCTGCGCGAGGTCCTGCGGTGGCTGCGGGAGCCCGCGTGAAAGCCGGTCTCGTCGGTAGCCGGGGGACTCGTCCGGAGGCGAAGGGGCGGCCGGAACCTCCAGCCCGCTGGCCCTTCTCCGTGGGGCCGCTTGCGGCGGGCCCGGCCCGGGCCACGGACGCGAGCCCGGCGCGAGGCGCAACCACGGGATCGCTGGCCGGTCAGACGGTGTCCCGTTACGGGGTGCTGGCCAAGCTGGGGTCCGGTGCCAGCGGCGAGGCCTGCAAGGCGGAACACCTGTCGCCCGGCATCCCGATGGCCTTCAAGCTCATCCATCCGCGGAACCCGGGGGACCCGCACACGCGGGTGCGCTTCGCACGCGAGGCGAAGGCCGCCGCAGGCACGCCGCGTCCGGTCCCGTCGCCCCGCCGTTGACGGGATCGCCGGGACCGGACAGCGACGGCCGCCGAGCGGCGATCAGTCGATGGCGGACAACCCGACGAACAGCCGGTTGGTGGCCGCCGGGTGGGTCCAGGCCATGTCCTGGCGGCCATCACCGTCGAAGTCGCCGACCAGCGTCTGGTACTGATCCCAGCTCACGCGGTAAGGGTGGTCCATGGCAAGGGGCGTGAAGAGGAAGCCGTTGCTGTGGGTGCTCAGGCCGACGTAGACGGCGTTGACCAGCCCGTCCTGGTGGTTCAGCACGATGTCCTGCAGACCGTCGCCGTCGATGTCGAGCAGGTACTCGGCCTTGGCGCCGGCGCGGTCGCCCCGGCTCCAGACCAGCGGACCGGCGGTGAAGCCGCTCGCCGTGGCGTAGGACATGTGGATTGCCGAGTCGGCGCCCGAGTTCCTCACCCACACCATGTCCGCCCGGCTGTCGCCGTTGATGTCGCCGACGACTCCCGCGTACGTATCCCAACCGTTTCCGCTGCGGGCGTAGTGGGCCCGGTAGCTGTAGGTGCCGTTGGCGTTGGCGGTGGCCGCGTAGGTGCCGTTGCCGGTGGCGTAGGTGTTGTTCCAGACCAGGTCCGTGCGCCCGTCGCCGTTGATGTCGGCGAAGTAGGTGTCGTAGGCGCCCCAGCCGCTCGCGCTGTGGTCCTGGCTGGCGAGCATGGTCAGGATGCCGTCGCCGGAGCCGAGCCCGACATAGAGGCGGTTGGTGGTGCCGGTGGTGTTCCAGACCAGGTCGTCGTACCGGTCGGCGTTGACGGGCCCGACGTACAGCCGGTAGGTGCCCCAGCCGTTGAGCGCGTGCACCTGGCGTTCGCCGAACGTCAGGCCGCCGGACCCGTCCGAGAAGCCGAGGTAGGTCACGTTCTGCGCCCCGCGCGCGTTCCAGACCAGGTCGTCGTTGCCGTCGCCGTTGATGTCGCCGACGTGGGCGTCGAACGCGGCCCAGCCCTCGCCGGGGCTGGCCGGGTGGTCGATGGGCCCGATGTAGGTGAAGCTGCCGCCGCCCGTGGCCAGGCCGAGAACGGTCTGGTTCAGCCCGGCCGAGGTGTGCGACCAGGCGATGTCGGTCCTGCCGTCGCCGTTGAAGTCGCCGGTGACGGCCGTGGCGGGCGTCGCGATGTTCGCCGTGACGACCTGTTCGGGCAGGAACGCGAAGGGCTCGCCGCTGGCGCCTTCGGCCGTGCACTCGCGGATGACGTAGTCGGTCGACTCGGTGACCTGGGCGATGGTGCCGTCGCTGAGGTTGCGGAAGGTGTAGCTGAGCGGCACCGCCGTCGACAGGGCGGCGGACCGGGTGAAGTACGCGTTCAGGTTGCCCGAGCGGATGATCGCCTGGGTCGCCTCGGCCGGGCCGCCGATGGCCGTGATGGCGATCTTCGACTTTTCGAGGATCTTCTCCTGCTGGGCCGTCAGGGTCGCGCCGCCGGCGGCGCCCATGCCGTGGTAGGCCGCGGAGATCGTGCCGCGGATCTCGCTGGCGCTGGCGGTCGACGTCATCGAGAACATCAGCATCCGGCCGTAGACCACCTCCGAAACGTAGACGGGGATGTTGTCCGGCCCGATGCGGCCGAGGTCGACCTGCTCCTGCAGGCGGGCCTCGGTGAAGGCGCTGCTGAAGAAGGCGCTCGGGGTCTGGGGCGGGGCAACGACGACCTCGTACATCTTCTGCACGAACTTGGCCGTGACCGTGGTCTCGGAGGCGTTGCGGGACTTGTCGCCCTCGGCCGAGGCGGAGAACCCGAGATAGCGGCCCGACGCGCTGACGGACAGGGCCCACGATTCCTCGCTGTGGTAGGTCTCCATGCTGAAGCTGATGCTGCTGGCCCGGTCCAGGGTGTCGCGGGTGGCCTCGCCGATCATGTCGCCGATGGCCGCCTCGACCGAGGCCTGGCTCGGGTTGGCGACCTCGCGGAAGTTCGCGCCGCCGGTGCCGCCGCCCGTGGCCAGGCCGGGAATCGAGACCTCGATCGGGTTCCGCTCGGTGATCACGAGGGGCCTGAGGCTGCCGAGTCCGCGGGCGTAGCTGCCGCCCTGGACTAGGGCGCCGGGCCACAGGATCTCCCGATCGGGGCTGAACATCACGATCTCTTCCGGGTTCTCGGTCAGGCGGTACGGGGTCTCGCGGCAGACGTAGTTCACGTCCGCCAGGGTGCTCGTGGTCCCGTCGTCGTTGATGACCTCGACGTCGAGGGTCTCGGTGCCGGCGTCGACAGGCTCGCCGGTCGCCGTGGGCGGCTCCTCGGACAGGAGCGGCGAGTAGGTTTCCCAGTCGGGCAGGTCGGCCATGTACCCGCTGACGGTGCCGACCGGGGTACCCGGTTTGGCCGCGTCGTCGCTGCCGGAGCACGCGGCCAGGGTGGCGAGCGCGGCCCAAGCCGGCCATGACTTTGCGAACTTATTGTAGTGCAACACTTTATTCTCCATCCGGTGTGGTCTGGACCGGTGAACTCCGTCACCATCGGCATCTCCCTGACCCCAATGCGGAAACCGGCGGGTGATGCGCAACGAGATTTTGCTCCGGCCGGGAGGCCGGAATAGTCTCGCGGGCTTCCCGCCCCCGATCCGCGTATCCGGATGGAGCGCCCCGCGCTTCACGTTCACGCCCACGGGGCAGAGCGAGGGCATCGTCAGCGCCAACGACGCGGGATTCGCCGGGGACAAGGTGGCCGTCTCCTACGGCACGGGCCGGTCCCACGGCGCGATGGAGGACTGGCTGCGCTGCGCGTCCGTCGCCCGCTGGATCGGCAACGGCCTCTCCGAGAGCAAGGTGGGCTTCACCTTCAGTGCGCCGGGGCAGACCGGCCGGATCGAGGACCTGGCCAGCTGCCAGGGCTTCGCCCAGCCCTGCGACATGGCCGCCGGCGGCCACACCATCCACGTGGGCACCGACCAGCAGGGCCTCTGCACGGACGACCTCCACGCGCGGTACGTCACCGTCACGTGCGTCGGGGCCGTGTCGCACAAGGCGGACACGCCGCGGCCGGCGACCGTGTTCGGCCTGGGGCAGAACGCGCCGAACCCCTTCAACCCCTCCACGGAGATCTCCTTCGTGGTGCCCGAGGGGGGCGCGAACCTCTCGCTGCGCGTCTACGACATCACGGGCAGGCTGGTCCGTACCCTGGTCGACGGGCACGAGGCGGCGGGCACGCGGTCGGTGACCTGGCACGGCAGGGACGACCAGGGGCGGCCGGTGGCCAGCGGGATCACTCCCCCTTGCCGAGCAGGTAATGCCCCACGAACCACTCGTCCCCGCCGCCGTAGGCGAAGAGCTCGGCGCACGCCATGAAGAACACGCGCCAACGGACCTGCCAGCGGGTCACCTGGTCGGGGCCGTAGGTCTCGGCCAGGACGGCCCGGACCTCGTCCCTGCGGGCGTCCAGCCGCCGCAGCCAGGCCTCGCAGGTGTCGCGGTAGTGTCCGCCCGGGACCCGCCACTTCTGCAGCACCTGCAGGTGGTCGTCGAAGGCGTCCAGCAGGTCGTAGGCGGGCATGGTGCCGCCGGTGAAGAAGTGGCGGGCCATCCAGTCGTCCGGCCCCTCGCTCTCGTAGTGGTAGGCCAGGTCCCGGTGGCAGAAGATGTGCACGAACAGCCGGCCGTCCGGCGCCAACAACCGGGCGATGCGCCCGAGGATCTCGCCGTAGTTCTTCAGGTGCTCGAACATCTCGATGGAGACCACCCGGTCGAAGGTCCCCTCGGGCGCGAAGTCGTTCACGTCGGCGGTCAGGACCTGCAGGTTGGCCAGGCCCAGGCGCGCGGCCTCGGTGCGGATGAACGCGCCCTGGTCGCGGCTGTTGGACATCGCGACGAGGCTGGCCTGCGGGTAGCGCGCGGCGGCCCAGAGGGAGAACGACCCCCAGCCGCAGCCCAGGTCCAGGATGCGCTGGCCGTCGGCCAGGCCGGCGCGCTCCGCCGTCAGCGCCAGCATGCGGTCCTCGGCCTCGGCCAGGTCGCTCACCCCGTCCGGGAACAGCGAGCAGCTGTACTTGCGGCGCGGACCCAGGACCAGGGCGAAGAAGGCGGGGGGGACCTCGTAGTGCTGCTCGTTGGCCAGGTCGGTGTGCAGGGCCACCGGCATCGTCCGCAGGGCGGCCACGAACGCTTCGCGGTCGAACCGGGCCCGCTCGACGCGCAGGCGCTCGGCGCACCGCCTGCGGATCGCCCGGCGGATGATCCCGTCGGGGACGAGCCCGCGCTCCAGGATGCCCTGGTACCACATCAGCCGCCTCCCTTGTCCCGGCGCGGCGGCCACGGCACGAAGGCGCTGGTCGTGCGCTGGTACGCCCGGTAATCGTCCCCGCGGCTGGCCAGCGCCTGGGCCTCCGTGGGCGGGATGCCGGTGACGAAGACGATGCTGCTGAGGATCACGAGCGGCGCCACGAACCCCGTCCAGCCCCAGGGCGAGGCCAGGCCCAGCACGCCGAAGCCGCACCACAGGATCCACTCGAAGAAGTAGTTGGGGTGCCGGCTGTACCGCCACAACCCCGCCCGGCAGGTGCGGCCCCGGTTGCCCGGGTTCCGCTTGAAGTCCAGCAGCTGCCGATCGGCGATCGTCTCGCCCGCGACACCCACGGCCACGAGCGCCAGGGCCGCCAGGTCCGACGCGGCGGGGAACGCCGCCGCGGCCTGCGCCGCCAGGGCGAACGGCAGCGACAGCACGACCGCGGCCAGCGCCTGCGCCTGGAAGAAGACGAAGAACGCCCGCCCGGCGTGGGGGGACCAGTTCCGGCGCAGGGTCAAGTAGCGGCCCTCCTCGGGTCGGCGCCAGACCCGATCGCGCCCCAGGTGCCAGGCCAGCCGCCAGCCCCACGCCGCGCCGAGGGCGGCCAGCAGCAGGCGGCGCGGGAGCTCGCCCCCGCCCAGCAAACCGTACAGCACCGCGAGCGTGCCCGTGATGGCCGCCCAGCCCACGTCGACGATCCCGGCGTTGCCTGTCCGCCGCTGCACCAGCCACAGGACGACCATCGTCGCGGCGGCGGCGACCCAGCCGTATCCCAGCAGGACGAGGACCTCAACCATGGCAGGCCTCCCGGCGAAGCGCGGTCCCTGGCCAGGTGGCGGCCTGCGGCTGCAGCAGCCCCAGCCCTTGGCAGCGGGGCTTGACCAGCACGGTCTGGACCACGCCCACCCGGCGCTCGAGGAACCCGCCCCGGCAGTAGTGGAAGTAGAACTCCCAGGCGCGCAGGAAGGCCTCGTCGCGGCCCGCGGCCGCCAGCTGGTCCCAGGCCGCCCGCAGGTTTTCGTGCCAGCGCCGCAGCGTCTCGGCGTAGTGGCTCGTCAGGTCCTCCAGGTGGGCCAGCTGCAGGTCGGTGTCCGCGGCGACGCGACGGGCGATCTCGCCCACCGACGGAAGCACCCCGCCCGGGAAGATCCAGCGCTTGATGAAATCCTCGTGGTGCGCGTCGTGCCGGAAGTGGCGGTCGTCGACGACGATGGCCTGCAGCAGCATCGCCCCGTCCGGGCGCAGCAGGCGGCTGCAGGCCCGGAAGTAGGCCGGGAAGTACCTTACCCCTACCGCCTCGATCATCTCGATGGACACCAGCTTGTCGTACGCACCGGTGAGTCGGCGGTAGTCCTCTTCCAGCACGGTGACGCGGTCGGCCAGGCCGGCCCGCCGGACGCGCTCGCGCGCCAGGGCCGCCTGCTCCGCGCTGATGGTGGTCGTCGTCACCCGGCAGCCGTGGTTCGCGGCGGCGTGCAGGGCGAAGCTGCCCCATCCCGTGCCGATCTCCAGGACGTGGTCCTGCGGGCCGAGCTCGAGCTTCCGGCAGATCCGGTCCAGCTTGTTGGTCTGGGCCTCCTGCAGGCTTTCCCCGGGTTCCGCGAAGACGGCGCACGAGTAGGTCATGCCGGGATCGAGGAAGGCGGCGAAGAAGTCGTTGCCCAGGTCGTAGTGCGCCAGGATGTTGCGGCGCGCCCGGGCCTCGGTGTTGCGGCTGCGCCACAGGCGGGCACGGTGCCAGGGGGCCAGCACGCCCAGGGTCGGCGCGGTCCAGCGCCGGATCACCGGCTCGTTGCGGGCCAGCAGCCGCACCAGTCCCACCGGATCGCTGCAGGTCCACCAGCCTTGGGCATAGGCCCGGCCCACGCCCGAGCTCTGTCCCCACAGGGCCGCCGGATAGAACGACCCGTCGAGGACGTGCAGTTCGATCCCGGCCCCGTGCCCGGCGGCATGCCGGCCGTCGCCGTCGCGCAGCACCAGGCGGCCGCCCTCGATCCCGGCGAGGGCCCCCAGCAGCAGGCGCCGGCACAGGCGCTGACCACGCGTGGGAACGGCGACGATGTCCAGGCGGTCGTTCATCGGGCCTCCTTTCCGCCGGGATGCGGCACGTAGGGGACGCGCTTGAGCCAGAGCTGCAGAGCCTGCAGGTAGATGCCGCCCGACACCTTAGCCGTGATCAAGGAGTGGTCCCGCAGGAACCGGCCGAGCTGGCCGCGGTCCAGCGGTCGCCATTCCAGCGTGATCCCCGCCCCGAACAGCCGGCCCTCCGCGTCGTGGTTGTCGATGCGGACCTGCAGCCGGTCGCCGGGCGTGCTGATCGTCCACCGGTAATCCATGGCCATCGGCATGAAGGGCGAGACGTGGAACACCTTGCGGCTGGACGGGTGCCAGGCCCCGCCGCCGGCGCCGGCGGGCGCGGGGCCGAGGATGTAGGCGTGCCGCTCGTTCCAGGGCGTGTTCGTCACGTCCGCCACGAACCAGCGCAGGGTGACCCCGTCCGGCGCGAAGACGTAGTAGAAACTGACGGGGTTGAAGCACCAGCCCCAGGTCCGCGGCAGCGTCAGCAGGCGGATCGGCCCGGCGGGACGCTCGCCGGCGTGGCCGGCGACGGCGTCGCGGATCGCCTCGGCCAAGGGCCGCCGGCCCTTGCCGAAATAGTCGGCCTCGCGGAACCAGGCGGGCGCCGGGCGCCGGGCCGACCACAGCGGGTGGACGTCCAGCGCGCCGGGCAGCTCGTCCAGGTCCAGGTAGAGGTAGGCGACGCGGTAGCGGAAGCGGTGCCGGCGCGGCCGCAGCCGCTCGTGTTCGACCAGGCCCTCGTAGACCGCGCTGCGCATCACGGCTCCAGTTCCTCGCCGAAGGCCCGGGCCACCCTCAGCCCGCTCACCACGCCGTCCTCGTGGAAACCGTAGCCCCAGTACGCCCCGCAGTACCAGGTGCGGTTGGTGCCGTTGAGCTCGTCGACCGCCCCTTGCAGGCGCACGGCCCTGGCGTCGTACTGCGGGTGCTCGTAGGTCAGGCGGGCGTGGACGAGTGCGGGGTCGAGGTCGGCGGTCCGGTTCAGGGTCACCAGCCAGCGTCGGCGCGAGCGCAGGCGCTGCAACCGGTTCTGGTCGTAGGTCACGGTCACCGCGCGGTCGCCGCCCGCGCTCCGGTGGTAGTTCCAGCTGGCCCAGGCGAGCCGGCGGCGGGGCATGATCCGGGTGTCCGAGTGCAGCACGGTCTCGTTGGCGGCGTAGGGGAAGGCCCCCAGGACCTCCGTTTCGCGCGCGGTGGGCGTGGCGAGCACGGCCAGGGCCTGGTCGGCGTGGCAGGCCAGGACGACCTGGTCGAACCGCTCCGGTCCGCCCTCCGGCGTGCGGATGGTGATACCGTCCTCGTCGCGCTCGACGCTGGTCACCGGTGTCCCGGTGCGGATGCGGTCCCGGAACGCCGCGGTGAGCGACTCCACGTAGCGGTGCGAGCCGCCGGTGACGGTGCGCCACTGCGGGCGATCGGTCAGCGAGAGCAGGCCGTGGTTGGCGAAGAAGCGGAACAGGGCCGCCGCCGGGTACCGGCCCATCCCGGCGTGGGGGCTCGACCAGATGGCTGCGCACACCGGGTACAGGTGGTTCTCCACGAAATCCTGCGAATAACCCCGCTCCGTCAGGAACTGCTCGAGCACGGTGCCCTCGTCGGCCCGTTCCAGCCACGCGGGCGCTTCGCGGTAGAAGCGGAGGATGTCCCGCAGCATCCGGCGGAACGAGCCGCGCAGCAGGTTGCCGGGCTGGGCGAGCAGCCGCCAGGGTTCGGGGGCCCCGTACTCCTGTCCGGTGGCGGCGTCCCGGAAGCTGAAGCTCATGTCGCTGGGTTGGGTCGCCACGCCCAGGATGTCGAGCATCCTGGCGAAGTTCGGATAGGTGCGGCGGTTGTAGACGATGAAGCCGGTGTCGACGCCGAGCTCGCCCGCGTCTGCGGCGACGGTCACGGTGTGGCTGTGGCCGCCGATGCGCCGGTCACGCTCGAACACGGTGATCTCGTGGCGCCGCTGCAGGAGCCAGGCGGCGGTCAGCCCGGCGATGCCCGTCCCCACGATGGCGATGCGCTGGTTCACGCCGGGATCCCGTTCGTCACAACCGGCGGTGCGCCGGTCAGACCCGCAACTCGACGGCACGACGCCGTGGCGAGGCGCCGACCCGGGGGAACGGGTGGTGGTGGGTCCCCGGGTCCTCGCCCGTGATCAGGTGCCACAGGATACCGGATCGCCGTCGGATTGGCCAGCGCCCCGGCGAGAACGGCGACACGCGGGTGGTCAGCCTGACGGCGTACATGATCTGACCGCGCGGCGCGCCCGGCGACCTGGCACCGGTGCGCCGGACCGGCGCTTGCCAGTCGGACCATCTCCGGCTATTTATGTCCGGTTTGTTGATCGCATGCGGGCGATTCCTGGGGATCCGCGCTGTGCAGTAGTTTCCGCGGTCCCCGAAGCCGAGGAGGATCCATGAGAATGGCAGCCGAACCGCGGAGAAGGGCCACCGCCGCCGCGGGGCTCGCCGCAGCGCTCTTCGCCGCCTTGTCGATCATGCCGCTGCCGACTTTCGCGGAAGGCGCCCGCACCATCGAGCCGGGCGACCTCGACCTCATCACGCCGCCGGTCCGCAACGGCTACTCGCAAGGGTCGCTCTACTTCGTGGTGATCGACCGGATCGCGAACGGCGATCCGGCGAACGACCAGGGCGGCATCGCCGGGGGTCCGCTCAGCCACGGGCTGGAGCCGACCCGGGCCGCGTACTACCACGGCGGCGATCTCGCTGGCCTTGAGTCGAAGCTCGATTACATCGAGGGGCTTGGCGTGACCGCGATCTGTGTCGGCCCGCCCCTCGCCAACAAGCCCGTCCAGGGTGACGGAACGCTGGACGGATCATCGGCGGGCTACCACGGCGAGTGGCCGGTCAACTTCGGTCAGATCGACCCCCACTTCGGGTCCAACACGGAGATGGTTGACTTCATCGTCGCTGCGCAGGCCATCGGCCTGAAGGTCTACTTCGACATCGTCGTGAACCACACGGCCGACATCATCGACTACAGCGGGGGCGACCTCGGCTATCGCGACAAGGCGGCCTTCCCGTACCGCGACGCCGCCGGCACGGTCTTCGACGACCGGGACTACATCGGCCCGGGCACCTTTCCCGCGCTGGCCGTCGATGTGAGTTTCCCGTACCTGCCCACGTTCGGACTGCCGGGCCAGGAGTCGGCCAAGTCCCCGGCCTGGCTGAACAACCGGACGCTCTACCACAACCGCGGCGCCTCGACGCCGGCCGGCGAGGGTGCGCTCTACGGCGACCTCGACGGGTGCGACGACCTGTTCACCGAGCACCCCGATGCGGTGGCGGGCATGGTCGCCATCTACCAGGGCCTGATCACCGCTTTCGGGATCGATGGTGTGCGGATCCTCGATGTCGATCACGTGAACGACGAGTTCTGGGCGGCCTTCGTCCCGGCGATCCGCGCGCACGCGGCCTCGCAGGGCAAGCCGGACTTTGCCGTCATCGGGGAGGTCTCCGCTGCCGACCCGGGCACGGCCAGCCGCTTCATGACCAGCACCGCGATGCCGGCCCTGGCCGACCGCGGATTCGCGGCCGCGGTGCGCCAGTTCGTGGGCGGCACGGGCGGAGGGGAGGTCCTGCGCGACCTCTTCCTGGCCGACGACCTCTACACCGACGCGAACGGCAACGCGCACGACCTGATCACCCTGGTCAGCGACGATGACCTCGGCCGGGTTGGCTGGGGCATCGACCAGGCGCGACCGGGGGCGCCCGATTCCGAGCGCTACGCGCGCGCGCGGCTGGCACACGCGCTGCGGATCTTCAGCCGGGGCACGCCGCTGCTGACCTACGGCGACGAACAGGGCTTCGTCGGCGACGGCGGCGGCGCCGATGCGCACCAGGACATGTTCCCGAGCCAGGTCGCGTCCTACAACGACGACGTGCTCATCGCCTCGGGCAGCACGACCGCCGACGACAACTTCGACGCGACTCATCCGCTCTACCAGGTAATCGCCGACATGAACTGGATACGCAGCCAGTTCCCCGGCCTGCGGTCGGGCGCCCACGCCCACTGCGCCAGCGACGCCGCCCCGGGCCTGTACGCCTTCTCCCGCATCGACCGCGGCGAACGCGTCGAGTACGTCGTCGTGGCCAACAACGCGACCGGCCCGGCCGGCGCCACCGTGCCGACGGTGTCGCCGTCGACCGCGTTCGTCGACGTCTATCCGGGCACGAGCCCGACGATCGTGTCCGACAGCGGCGGCCAACTCGGCGTGAGCCTCGCCGGCCTCGGTTTCGCGGTCTACAGGGCGCAGTCGCCGATCCCCGCGAGCCCGGGCGCACCGGGCATCACGATCAGTGTCACGACCGCCGGCACGTCGGCCGACGATCGTCTCGAGGTCCTGGCCGACCTCGACCGCACGATGTTCGCCGAGGTCACCTTCGCCGTATCCGTCGGCGGCGGACCTTTCACCGTGATCGGCGCCGACGACGCCGCACCGTACCGCGTCTACTACGACGCGAACGTGCACCCGGCCGGAACCTCCCTGAGCTTCAAGGCGATCGTCGACGACCGGAACGGTCACGCGGACGGAGCCAGCGTCACGTTCGTGACCGGGGCGACCTCCGCCGCGGACCAGGCGTCCGGCCCTGCGCGCGTCGTCCTTCACCCCGCCGTGCCGAATCCCTTCAACCCGGAGACCGTGCTGTCGTTCTCGCTTCCGGTCCCCGGTCACGCGCGCCTGCGCGTCTTCGATGTCCGTGGGCATCTCGTGCGCACGCTGCTCGACGAGCCGAGCCGGGCCGGCCGGCACAGTGTCGTCTGGAACGGGCGCGATGATCAGGCGCGGCCGTTGGCCTCGGGGGTCTACTTCTACCGGATCGAGACCGGCACCTTCGCGGCTACGGAGCGGATGGTGCTCCTGAAGTAGTCCGTCTCTCTTTTCCGACGGGAGCCGGGATCGGCATTCCGCTCCGGCCGTGCGCCCGGTCGAGGAGCTCGGGGTTCGCCCCGGGGGAAGCCGCTCCTTCCTTTGATCCGCCCGAGAAGGAACCGGACCGATCGCCGTCGACGCGAGCGCCGGTCGGGCACGCGGCCTGCGGCAGATCGTCGACCGCGAAAGGCGTCGCCAGGGCCGGGTCCAGGTCGAAACACCCGTCCACGGGCTAGTGCCTCCCTGTCGTGCGGATCCGCCTCGCCACGTGTCGGATTCCTGCCCCGCGTGCCCCGCCGTCCTGGCCGCCGAGCCGGAGCTCGTCACCGGACTTGCGGCCGCGTGGGTGGGGTGGGTGGTCATCCGCACCACGGTCGGGATGTGCGAGCCTGCGGTCCTGGTTCACGGACCGGTGGCGTTTCCCGCCGAGGGAAGGCAGCCGTACCCGTTCTTCGATCCCAACGACCAGCCGGGGTTGGCCTACGAGTAACGCATCCGTGCCGTGGTCGCCGCGGGCAGCTGGTTGAACCTGGCGCCGGGCGGCCCTTTGCCGCCGGCCTACTACCAGTCCGCCTACACAGCCTGCGGGGATGCCGTCGTCGTGCGCGGACGACTGGTCGGCGGAACCTGGATGACGGGGGTCGAGGTGTGCCCGGACCAGTGCTGGGTGCCCGTCCAGTTCGTGTCGGAGCTGCCGGCGGCTCCGGAGCCCCTGGTGGGTACGGCCGCGGTGGTCGAGCTGCGCGGCACCTTGACCGACGAAATCGAGGGCCCCTGCGTCACCGGCGTCACGCGCTGGACCGTCCTGCCGGACTGCGGCACGGTGCCCGCCGTGCCGGGCAACTGGAGCGGTCTGAAAGCGGCTTACCGCTGATCGGGATCTTGCGCCTGGGCCGCGGAAGCGAAGCTCCCGGGTGCCACCCCTGCAATAGCGGCCCGCACCCGCCGGACCTTGAGGGATTGCCGGGACCTGGCCCGTGGGGCACCGGGCCGGCATGCCTGGCCGTGGGCATTCTCCCGCGCGCCGGGGAGGGGCAGCGCCACCGCTGCGGCGGGATGGTCACGGCGGGGAAGATGACGTCAGGCGTGGACGGCATGCTCCCGCATCGCCTGTCCACCGACGGACGGGGTCTCCGCGCGCTCGGCGCGCCAGCCCGGATAGTGCTCGTCCATCAGCCCGCCGCAGATCTGCGCGAAGGTCTCGTGCTCCTCGGCGGACCAGCCGCTAGGCTGCGAGGAACGGTGCCCGGCGTTGGCCGCGGGCAGGGGCCGCCCGCTGGGGGGCAGGTCGAGCGCCGCCAGCAGGGCGTTGCGGGCTGCCGGCGCGGCGATCAGGTCCTCGAGGCGGAAGGTGTGCGTGGCGACCCCGTCGAGGTTGCGGTTCGTGTGCACCCAGAAGTGGCAGGACTGCGCGAAGGCGTCGCCCGGGAAGACCGGCTTCACGCGGTTCCATGGGCTCTGGTTCGCGTACCAGCCGCGGTTGCGGCCCGACTGGACGACGCGCCGGCCGTCGCGGATGATGCGGATCACGGCGTCGGCCGCGATCGCCGTGGGGACCAGGGAGAAGTGCGGGGCGCACTCGATCCCGTGGGAGAAGCCCTCGACGAACTGCCGCACTTCGTCGGCCCGTCCGTCCTCGATCAGCGGCAGGAGGTGGTGCGCCAGGGTCTCGTGGCGGGCGCGCACCGGCACGCCGTCCGCCGCGGTCATCCCGTCGAGCCAGAGCGCGAGCGACTGGGTCCCGCAGCGCCCCGAGCCGGTGATCAGGCCGCGCAGGCGGTGGACCTGCGGGCGGGTTTCGACGACGAACGGCGGCTCGAGCAGGCGCCGCAGGCCCCGTGCCGGACGCACGGACAGGGTCACGTCCGCAGCCGGCGGCAGGTCGGCGATGTCGAGCGCGTCGAGGGCGGCCGGGAACGGCAGGGTGCGGACCCCGACGCCCCCGACCTCGATGCGTACCTGCTGGTCGCGCCGCTGCTGCCGGGTCTCCTTGAACAGGCGCAGGGCGCCGCTGCGTGAGATGACGATGTAGTTTCCGCGCATGGTCACACCGGCTCCTTTGTTCGCTCCCGCCGCTTGCCAGGACACGATACCAGGGCCGTGTAAGCGGTCGGTGACGGTACCGGCAGATCTCGGTTAAGGTCGACGGTCGCCGCAGCGCGCGGCCGCTGCCGCTGCCGCCGAGGTTGCCGGCGGGCGGCCCGTCGGGATATGATCCGGGTCGTCCCGGGGGAGGGCGCGTCGCGGCGCCGTTGTCGGATCCGCCCCTGCCGGACCTCCAACCGAGGAAGCGAGCCCATGAAGGTGTCCACAGCCGCGGCGACGAACGGAATCCCCGCCCCGCTGCTTCTGGTGCGCAGCGCCGTGGGCGGCGTGCTCATGGGCCTGGCCAACCTGGTGCCGGGCATCAGCGGCGGCACGATGCTGCTGGCCGCGGGCATCTACACCGCTTTCGTCGACGCGATCGCCGAGGTCACGACGTTGCGCTTCCGCCGGCGCTCGCTGCTGGTGCTCGGCGGCGTCGGCGGCGCCGCCGTGATCGCCATTCTGGGTCTCGCCGGACCGGTGAAGACGCTCGTCGTCGATCACCGCTGGATCATGTACAGCCTCTTCATCGGCCTGACGCTGGGCGGGGTGCCCGTGGTTTCCCGGGTGCTGGGGCGCCGCACCCGGGCCGCGTGGGTGGGCGCCGTGGTCGGCTTCCTGGCCATGGCGGCGCTGGCGCTGCTCCAGCAGTCCGGGGCGGCGGCCGCCGCCGCCGGCGAGGGCAGCCGGTTCGTGGCCTTGCTGGTGGCCGGCCTGGCGGGCGCCTGCGCCATGATCCTGCCGGGGGTAAGCGGGGGCTACCTGCTCCTGGTGCTGGGCCAGTACATCCCCATCCTGCGCGGAATCGACGATTTCAAGGAGGCGCTGAGGGCGGCGGACTTCGGGGCCGCCGTCGGCGTCGGCCTGAGCGTGCTGCTGCCGGTCGGGCTGGGCGTCCTGCTCGGCATCGTGGCCGTCAGCAACCTGCTGCGCTTCCTTCTGCGTCGCTACGCGAAGGCGACGCTCGGCGTGCTGCTGGGCCTTTTGCTGGGCGCCGTCGTCGGCTTGTGGCCCTACCAACAGGGCGTCCGCCCCGCCGCGGGCGAGCGCTTCCAGGGCAGGGTGTTGACCGAGGAGATGCTCGCGGAGTTGGATCCCGACAGCTATCCCACGCAGCGCTTCACTCCCGGCGCCGGCCAGGTCGGAGCCGGGCTCGGGCTGATCCTGGCCGGCTTCCTGTGCACCCTGGGTGTGAGCCGGATCGGCGGCGGATCGCCAGAGGCAAGCGGAGCCGAAGACCGCAGGCCGACTAGTAGAGTGCGCCGACGCAGGCGACGTAGGTGAGGTAGATCCGGGCGTCCAGCTCCCGCCGGTGGTAGTCCGGGTCCATGCGCAGGCACAGCCGGTAGAACGCCCGGTCGTGTTCGGCCACCTTGAGGTGGGCCAGTTCGTGGACCAGGATCATGTCCAGGAACGCCTGCGGCGCCACGCGGAACGCCGTGGCGATCCGGATCTCGTTCCTTGCGCTGACCCGGCTGCCGTGGACGCGGGAGATCCTGTGGTGGATCCCCAGCGCCTTGTGGATGACGTCGAGCCGGGGATCGTAGACGACCTTGCGCAACGGCGGCGCTTGGCGCATGAACCGGTTCTTCAGCTCCTGGGCGTAGGCATGGAGCGCCTTCCCGCTGCGGTGGGGATGGCAGCGCGGATACCGTTCCAGCAGCCACGCCCCGAGCCGGTCCTCGGCGAGCAGGCGGCGGACCGCGTCCGTGGTTGCGGCCGGGTAGCCGGACAGGTAGGGCAAGGGCTGCATGCGTTCCGTCCCGGCCGAATGGTGAGCCGACATGGCGTGAAGGCGACCCTCAGCGCCCGCCACCGGCGATGCTCCGCGCACGCAAGGAGCTCCGATGATCCGGCCCCAGCCCCCGCAGCAGGCCGGGCAGGGCCGGTGCGATCAGGCGGCGGGCGATGCGGCTCGGCACATCGACGACGAGGCATCCGGCGACTTGCCGCTGCCCTGGCTGGAACAGCTGGTCGAGATCCTCCATTCCGGCCAGCAGCGGGCGCAGGCGCGCGAGCAGCTGCTCGCCCTCGGCGGTGATCCGGACCTGTCGCGTGGTTCGATGGAGCAGCCTGACGCCCAGCCGGGACTCGAGGTGCTGGACGGCCGCCGAGACCGAAGCTCGCGGCAGCTCCAGGGAATGCGCGGCCTGCACGAAGCTGCCCATCTCGGCGACGCGGATGAACACCCGATACTGGTCGAGCCTGTCCATCGAGGCCGCTTGCCGCGATTCAGGCCTTGCGCCGCCGGTGCAGCACCCAGGCCAGGGCTACCGGCACGCCGAAGAGAACAGCGTGGATCGGCAGTTCCTCGGCCAGGGTGTAGCCATGCGACAGCCCTGTCGACAGGTTCCAGGCGCAGACGCCCAGCCACACCACGGTGAACGACACGGCCGCCCAGCCGCGGTACGCGGCCGGGGCGATGCGTAGCGAGAGCAGGGCGAGGATCAGCCCGGCGGCTATCAGGATCAGGGTGCGCATGTCGGCCTCGCTTGCCTGCGTTGGGAATCCACGGGGTTCACTTCGTGGTGTAGCCGCCGTTGATCAGGATCGTCTGGCCGGTGATCCACCAGCCGTCGCTGACCAGGTGACGGACGAAAGGTACTACATCCTCGATGTGGGTCAGGCCCGAGGGCGAGCGTGAGGACAGCGCGGCCGCGGTCCGATGATAGGCCACCGCGTCTTCCCCTTCCTGCCCGTAGAAGAAGGGCGTGTCCATCGGGCCCGGGCCGATAGCGGTCACCGAGATGCCGCGCGGCCCGAACTCGCGGGCGGCAGCGCGGGTGAAATGCTCGACCGGCGCCTTGGTCCCTGCGTATGAAGCGTAGAAGGGCGTGAAGGCGCCGAGCAGCGAGGTCACCAGCGTGACGATCTTGCCGTCGTCCCTGACATGCCGGCCCGCTTCCTTGAGGAAGAAGAAGGCGGACTTGCTGTTGACGGCTGCCATCTCGTCGTACTCGGCCTCGGAGATTTCCAGGATCGGCTTCTTGAGCACCTTGCCCA
>JACZKN010000343.1 GCA_014859985.1 Candidatus Krumholzibacteriia bacterium
CGGCGGGCCCTCCTGCCGTGCGTCCGGACCAGTGGGGCTCCTCCAACCGCAAGACGCCGAAGCCCGGCGGCCGCGTGACCTGGGACCACGACGTCGCCCAGGAGACCCCCTTCTACGAGGGCCAGCTGGTCAGCCACGGTATCTTCGGGGCCGGGCGCGTCGTGCGGGTCGAGGGGGCGGGCGGCGACATGCTCGTCACGGTGGATTTCGGGGAGGTTGGGCGGAAGCACATCAATCCGCGGTTTGCGGCGCTCATCCCGGTTGAGTAGGGACCGGTGTGGTCATCCCCGCCGGGAAACGTCCTCGGCCCCTGCGGGGCCTGCGGGATGTTTCCCGGCGGGGATGACCACACCGGTCCTGCAACGGGGAAGAGCGGCGCGACCGCGGTTTATTGGCGGGGGCTGGTGGTATGAGGGAGTTTGGACTTCCCGACAAGCCAACTCGACCGCATGAGCCTTGAACGTGCGAAAATCATGCGCTGAATTGCGGCGGCTTGTGCCGTGTGCCGAGGAGTGCGGAAATGGAGGATCTGGTGGAGGTCCGTACTTGCGTCGTGGGGCGCTGCTAAGTCCACGTTCGCTGGGAGGAGTGAGCAATGAGGGTCCCGATTGCGGCGCTTGCTTTATTTGTCGCTTTGACAACGGCCGGCGCGCGCGTCCTGTGTGACGACGTTTGTGCTCTCCCGCTTGGCCGTCACTTGTTTTTGGGCGGCACAGAGGTACGTCGGATTGCGATCGGGACGGCGCCCTCGGGGTTTTTGGAGATCGACGGTGTTCCACTCATCCGCAACGCTGCGCAGTCGATAGGCGCCGAGTCGGCGCCAGGCGGCGCAGCCCTGCCGGACGACGTCGTGCTCCGGTACGCACGGGTACCGTATGTGAGTGAAAGAGTCCTCGCCGGCGATTCGCCAGGAGAAGCGGCCAAAGCATGCATGCTTCTTGAAAACGCGCTGCTGGATTCGTTGAATAGTGTGGGGGCTGGGTCGCGCATCGATGTCGCAGCTCTTTCTGCGGTGGTTGGTCTAGGCATGTACAGCGAGTTTGTCCGGAGCGTTGCGGAGCGGGGCGACGCACTGGTGATCGAGTTCTCATCGATGCCAGGTGTGCCGCTTCTTGTCGATCCCCGACGCTTTGCCTGGCAGCCTCTGACGCCAAGGGAGCAAGAGGAAAAGCTGGCGCGTGAACTGGAGAAATACTGTGCGTCGGAATTCGTCGATACGGAAGTCTACATCGTCGATTCTTTTGGCAACGCAGTCTATATGAGAGGTGATGCGGCCCGCGACGCATTGGAGCAGATCCGGGCGACACGGGAAACTTCGCAGGCTGTTCCCGGTCCCTGCAGCGACAACTTCATCAAGGAGTTCGCGCGATAAAGGCCAGCTCCGGCATTCCTGCCCCCCGGCGACGGGTGAGGTGAGGGGTCCGGGCCGGAACATCCCGCAGGCCCCGCAGGGGCCGAGGACGTTCCGGCCCGGACCCCTCACCTCACCCGTCGCCGTCAGTGCAGGACCACCGCCTGCCGCACCGCCCGGCCCCCGGCTGAACGGAACTCCAGCCAGGCGACCCCGCTGGGCAGGGGGCGGCCGTCCGCTGCCGCGGGCAGCCAGCGCCACTGAAAAGGCTGACCGGAGGGCAGCGAACCCAGGTCGTGGGACCCCAGCAGCCGGCCGCGCGCGTCGTAGACCCTGACGGTCACCGGTCCGTCCGCGGCCGGGGTCACGACGAACACCGCGCCGGCTGCGGGAACCGGGTTGGGGGCCGGACCGGCGACGGCCAACGGCGGCGGCGCGGGCGCGGCGCGGCGCATCAGCACCAGGCTGTCCGGGTCGATGGCCACGGCGGCCACGGGGGCGGGCACAGTGAAAGAGAAGGTGCCGCGCCGATCTTCCAGGCGGACAATCTCGCGGCTGGTGCCCTGGGCCGTGGTGACCACCACCGGCACCGCCACCGGGAAGACCGGGTCCTGGCGCTGCTCGAGGGTCACGGCCACAAGCGCGGTGCCGCCGCGCCGGGGTGTCACCACCACCTCGGCGGCGATCTCGGCCACGGCGGTGGTCTGCAGCCAGGCGGTGAAGAACGCGCCCAGGTCGCGGCCGGACGCGCGCTCGGCGGCGGCCACGGCGTCGGCGGTGGTCACGGTGCCGTGCACCAGCTCCGGCCGGGTGGCGTAGTCGGCCAGGAAGGCGAAGAAATCCCGGTCGCCCAGCAGCAGGCGCAGGGAGTGCAGCAGCCAGGCGCCCTTGTCGTAGACCATCAGGTTGGGCAGGATGGGGTCCGGATCGCCCAGCAGGCCCTGCTCGGTGAACAGGTCGGGGTGGGCCAGGGGGCCGATCTGCTGCAGGTACTGCCGGTAGGCCTCGGGCCCGCGGCTGCGCTCCAGCCACAGGGCCTCGCAGTAGCGGGCGAAGCCCTCGTTCAGCCAGAGGTCCGCCCAGGTCGCCGGGGTCAGGCTGTCGCCGAACCACTGGTGGGCCAGCTCGTGGATGACGAAGTTCTCGAAGTAGCCCGTGCCCGTCAGCAGGAACCGGGCGAAGCTGGTGGCGGTCTGGTGCTCCATGGCCCCGGCCCAGATGATCTCCGCCTGGGCGTACTTCTCGCCGGGAAACGGCCAGGGCCCCGCCAGGTCCGCCATCATCTCCACCATGGCGCAGGTGGGCGCCAGGTCGAAGGCGGCCTTGGCGCTGTCCTGGGGGAAGATCCGGAACTCCAGGGGCACGGGGCCGCCGACCGCGGGGCGGCAATCCTCGTCCCAACCCACGTAGTCGGAGATCGCCACCGAGACCAGGTAGGGGGCGATGGGGTAGGCCTCGCGCCACGCCCAGCGCCGCCAGCCGGGGTCCGCGGGATCGGTGCCCAGCAGCGTGCCGTTGGCCATCACCGAGAGGGTGTCCGGCACCGTCACCGCGAGGCTCACCAGGGCCTTGTCCGCGGGCAGGTCCTTGCACGGCCACCAGGAGTGGGCCGACCAGGGCTGGCTGACGTTGGCGATGACCGGGACGTCGTCGCCCGGGTCGAGGGGCGTGCCGGCGTCGTGGGAGCGGAACATCAGGCCGGCGCGGAAGGGGCCGTGGCGGGGGGGACGGCCCTGCCAGGAGACCACCACCGTGTCGGGACGGCCGACCGCCGCCGGGGGGGCCAACAGGACGTGCAGGGCCGCGCCCGTGTGCAGGAAGGGGGCGCAGCCGCCGCCGCGGGTGATCCCGGTCACCGTGAGCGCGCCCACCAGGTCCAGGCGCAGGGTGTCCAGCCCGTCGGCCAGGGCCGCGAAGCCGACCGCGACGGTCCCGGTAACGGTGCCGGCTGAGGGGTCGAGCCGCAGTTCCAGGTCGTAGCTGAGGATGTCGCAGCCGCGGTCGTC
>JACZKN010000344.1 GCA_014859985.1 Candidatus Krumholzibacteriia bacterium
CCCTCCGCGTGGGCCCGCCCACCAACGCCAAGGAGACCGTCATGCATTCATCCACCGCGCACGCCGGGCCGTTCGTCGGCGCCGCCACCGCCATCCTCGTCGTTCTTGCCGCCCACGTCGGCACGGCAAGCGCGCAGGCGCACCTCTACGACATCGACTTCGCCACCCCGCCCCACGAGCCGGACCGGCCCCCCGCGGTGGGCGACGGCCCGTCGCCGCGCGCCACGGTGTCCAGGATCGCGTTCGGCTCGCCCACGGTGGTCGCCGGATTCGGCGCGCTGGACCGGCAGCCGTGCCGCTTCGACACCTACGCCGCCGGCGGCACGCAGTTCGAATTGACGCTCGATGACCTGCCTCCGTCCGCCGCGTATGATCTCAGCTGCCGGATCGTGATCGAGGATGTCCATCCGGGCGACGGATTCACCATCTTCCTCGACAGCCCCGCGGTGCGTTCGCTCTCGTTCACCGGCGGCGGCGCGATCACCGTCAAGCCGCTGGGCGAGGACGCCATCATGGTCGGCACGTACGCCCTGGACGAGGTCCTCGCCGTGCGCATCGCCGTCGATCTGGCTGCCGACCGGTGGCGCATCGAGGTGAACGAGGCCGTCCTTCACGTCGGATCGTTCGGCGGTGCCGTCGCCATCGACGGGGTCCGCTTCTCGAGCGCCATCGGCGGCAGCGCCGGCCTGATCGCGGCGATCGACGACATCGTCATCGCCGGCGGGTCGCAACCCCGTGCCTTCTGCGAGAAGCTCGACCTCGACGACCTGCCGGCCGGCGCGTTCTACGGCGCCGGCGACGTCTTCTACACGGGCGGCGCCGCCGTCACGTTGGCGCCCGCGCACCTGAATACCGGCGTCTGCGGCGAGCCGACCACCGGCAACTTCGCACGGGTGGCCACCGACGGCCTCGCCTGCGGCGACGGCCAGGAGCTGGTGCTCGTGAACATGAACCTGGTCTTCGATTTCGGCGGACCGGTGCGCGACGTGGTGATCCCTTTCGCCGAGAGCGGCGGCATCATCAACCTGGCCGTCAACGACGACTGCCGCGCCCTGCCCGAGTTCTCGCTCCTGGACGGCGTGGTCCTCGGCGGCGTGCGCGTCGAGGTGATTTACCGCGGGCTGCCGGGTGCCGGCTGCGGCAGCCTCGTGCTGCATGGCGAGGTCGAGCGGCTGGCGGTCGGAGGCCAGAACCTCGCGCTCGACGGCATCGGCTACTGCCGCGCCGGCACCGACGTCGCGGAGGCCGATTTCGAGGATCTCGTACCGGGAACCACCTGGCAGGTGGGCGATCGGTTCGCCAGCGGCTTCGCCGCGTTCGAAGTCCTGCCGTTCAACACGGTGGCCGGCTGCCATTACCCCGTCGACGACGGCACGGTGGCGGTGGGCGCCGGGGGCAACGCCTGCGGCGACGGCAGGGAACTGGCATTCGATCGCGTGAACCTCGCGCTGTCGGCCCCCGCCGGCGCGCCGTACGCCTGGCTGGTGCTGGATTACGGCGACCTCGACGGCCGCATCGATCTCCAGATCAACGGCGACTGCCGCAATGTCGAGGACTTCGCCAGCTACGACGGCACCAGCCTCGGCGGCGTGGCGCTCGCGGTCATCGACCACGAAGGGCGAAGCGGGGGATGCGGGCGACTCTACGCCGTCGGCGAGATCGCGACCCTGCGCATCGGGGGCGCTGCGCTCTGGCTCGATGATCTGCGCGTCGGCGCCCTGCAGCCCATCCCGTCAGGCGTGTCCGGGTTGCCGCGACAGGCGGGCGCGATGCTGGCGCAGAACGCTCCCAACCCGTTCAACCCCTCCACCACCGTCCGCTTCGAACTGGCACGCGCCGGCCGGGCGGAGCTGGCCGTGTTCGACCTGGCAGGCCGCCGGGTGGCGACGCTGGTCGATGCGGAGCTCGGTGCGGGAGAACACGCGGCGCGGTGGGACGGACGCGACACGCGCGGGCGCGGCGTGGCGAGCGGCGTGTACCTGTGCCGGCTGGTCGCCGGCGAGGCGGTCGCGACGCGGCGCATGGTGCTGCTCAGATGAGCCCGCCGCGACGGCCGCCACCACGCGTCCTTATGCCGCCTCGGCAAGGCGGGTGCCGCTTCGGCCCCGGGGGCCGGTCGCGACCCGCCGGCAAGGCCCCGGATCATCGCTTGCGCGCCACGTAGAAGCCGTAGCCGAACCAATCCTGATAGCGCCTGTAGAGGTCAATCTCCCGGCGCTCCATCCCAACGACCGCTGCTGCTTCCGGTCGGCCTGCGTGACGTTCGAGGAACGCCGGTATCCGCTCCTCGGTGGGCTCGTAGTAGTTGTCGATCCAGTTGGTCGAAGGAAGGACGAGGTATCCCAGAAGGTCATAGCCGGCGCGCTCGAGGATAACGATCTTCTCGGCAGCCGTCGCGATCTCGGGGTATTCGGCGTGCCAATGCCGTCCGATCTCCTCGGGAGGGTCGGGGCGCAGCCAGGTGATCTCCGAGACCGCAATCACGCCGCCCGGCCGCAGCAACGGCCTCCAGGCTGCGATACCCCTGCTGAAGCCCATGTTGTAGATGGCGCCTTCGGACCAGATGAGGTCCAGGGAGTCGGCCGCAAACGGCAGCGCATCCATCGATGCGGCGCGTGTCTCGATCCGCCCGGAACAACCTGCTGCACGCGCCCGCTCGAGCAGGATATCGAGAAACTCGGGAAACAGGTCTACGGCAACGATCCGGGCGCCTGGCAGCCTGCCCGCCAGCGCCAGGGTCGAAGCGCCCGTGCCGCAGCCTATGTCGGCAACCCGGAGTTCCGCCGCCTTATCGAGCCGCGTCAGGTCGAGCGCGCGCAGGGTCTCGTCATCGCTTCCCGGTCCTTGACGTGCCCCGTCCCGGTGCAGGTCCACCAGGAGGGCGAACATGGTTTGATCATCCATTTCCGATCCTTTTCCTGGAACCTGCTACGAACCGGCGAAGGCACGGCCGCCTACGCCTTCGGCCGGTCCGACTTCAACGCGCGCTACCGGCGCACCCTCACTTGTTCATCGTCAGCTTGCGGGTCACTGTCCCGTCGGCGGCGGTCAGCCGGGCGAGCCACACGCCGCTGGCCACGCGGCGCCCGTACGCGTCGGTCCCGTCCCAGGTCACCTCGTGCCGGCCGCGTTCGTGCCGGCCCTCGGCAAGGTTGGCGACCAGGCGGCCGTCGATGCCGTACACCGCCAGCGTCACCGGGCCCGGCTCCGCGAGTTCGAACGCCAGCACCGTGGCGGGGTTGAACGGATTGGGGCTGGCCTGCAGCCACCGCGCCGCCGGCGGCGGGGGCGCGGCCGAGACGGCCCGCGCCAGCGTGACCACGTCGTCGAGGTTGTCGCTGAAGCGCACGGTGGCCACGCCAGCGCCGCCGGATTCGAGCGGCGCCAGGTCCGGTTCGCTGCGGTAGACGACCGGCTGGCCGTAGTCGAGCGTCTGCGGCCGCAGCGGGAACACCTCGCCGCCCGGGAACAGCAGCTCGGCGAGCACCGGGCAATGGCCGTCCTCGTCCTCGTAGAGCACGCTCACGAAGCCCCCGGTACCGGGCGCCGGCACCACCAGGTCCGTCAACGCCGGCAACCGGTTGGCGCCGGCCTGCAGTCGGACCTGACGCAGGTGCCAGATGCCGCCCGGAGTGATGTCCGTCTCCTGCGCGCCGCCCAGCAGCGTGATCCTCTGGGTCAGGCCCACCACGTCCAGCCGCGGGTCGGTGGCATCGTACCAGCGCTGGAACACCGGATCCGCCTCCAGGTCCGCCACCGCGCACGACAGCAGCAGCGTGTTCTGGGCCGCCAGCACCGTGGCGGTGATCTCGCCGATCTTGACCAGGTCGTCCACGCCGGTGCCTTCGATCCGGTAGAGGCCCGGTGCGATGATGCCCGCGACGTCCACGGTGTGGATCATCGCGAACAAGGTGTCCGGATCGGCGACCGCGGGATCCTTGATGGCCAGCAGGTAGCTGAAGAACGTCAGTCCCGAACTGACGGGGAAGCCGCCGCTCACGTTGGTCAACGCCGCCTGCAGCCGCGTGCCGTCGGTGCCGAGGCGGCACTCGGTCAGGTCGAGGTGCGCCCGGCCCGTGGTCTCATCGCCGACCGCATCGGTGGCCAGCCGCGTCAGGTCGGCCGGCGCCGGCGACGAACCTGCGGCCAGCGGCACGGCCATCACGTCCAGGGCGCCCGGTCGCACCAGGCGGAAGCCGTACCCGCGCGGGCCGCTTACCGGTCCCGGTACGCGCGCCTCTAAGGTGGCCGGACCGTCGGGCACGCTCGCCAGGGGCACCTCCTGCACGCCGCCCTCCGCGTAGAGGATGGTATGGGTGGCGCCCGCGACGGGCGGGTTCTCGACCCGGATCGTCACCGTCTGGTCCGGCAGCAGGGCGCTGGCGCGGATGTCGTTCCACCAGGTGAACGCGCGGGCGGCGCCGGGGCCGGCCAGCGTGACCGTGACCAGGACGAGAAAGCCGCTCAGCGTGGTGCGCATGTCTTCAAACCCCCTAGAAGCGGACCCCCAACATCAGCATGTGGCACTGGTTGCGCAGCGGCACGGGTTCGTTGTCGACGCGCATCGTTTCAGCGCCGAACGGCACGTCGGCGTAGGTCGGCAGGGGCAGCGCGTCCAGGCTCAGGTCGAAGCGGTACTCCAGCAGCAGGCGGCGGCCGCCCACGGGCGTCTCGAGCCCCACGCCGTAGGTGAAGTGGAAGTCGAACATGTCCACCTCGGACATGTCGCTGTCGGCGTTCAACGGGATGGTCTCGGTCCCGTCGTCGACCAGCCCGCTCAACCGGTAGCGGTCGCCGACCTTCAGGCCGAAACCGAATCCCGCCAGCGTGTAGAAGCCGACGGCGCGTCCCCGCGTCCACTGGTAGCGCGTCAGGACCGGTATCTCCAGGTAGTCCATGTCGTAGGACACCTGCAGGACCGCAGGCACGTCGAAGATCGACACGCCGATGTCCTGGCGTGAACCCTTGCGGACGTAGAGCACCTCCTGCTGCAGGCTGAACCGTTCGGTCACGGGCAGGACCAGGAAGAGGCCGGCCGTCACGCTCTTCCGACTCTCGCTATCGACCGTGTACTGCATGTCGCGGGGCGTCGTGCCCTGGTGCTGGGCCAGCGACAGGCCGCCCTTGAGGCCGTACGAGATCGGCGGCAGTCCGCCGTCCCCTCCTGCCGCCGCCGTTGCGGCGATGGCTGCCGGCGGCGCGACGATGGCCAGGGCCAGGACGGCCAGCGCCGGCAGCAGGACGGGATAGCCGGGGAACGTGCGCATGCTCTCCGTCACGGGACAGGGGAAGCGGCGTCGGGATCTCCTGAACCATGATATATGTTTCGCTGACCCATTTCATGCAAGCCGGCAATTCGCGAATCCGGTCCCGGTCCCGCGTATCCGAGGGAGGTTGCGCAGCCTGCCCCGGTTGCGGGTCGCACCCGTCCGCCAGCCCGCTCCCCTACTTGTCGATCTCCTTGTGCTTGAGCAGCCACACGCCCACCGCCGCCGCCGCCAGGCCCACCACGAGCAGCACCACCACCGACTGCAGCCGCGGCACCGGGTCCCGCTGCACCGCCGCGGTGAGGATGGCGCCCAGGATGCCGGGCAGGTCGGAGGTGTCCGTGGGCGGCCTGTCCACCAGGTTCTGCAGGTGGAAGCGCAGGCTCAGCTCCTGTACCCGGGCCGGCACGCCTGTCACCATGTTCTCCCAGCCGAAGGCGAAGATGATGGCCGGGAACACGGGCTTCTTGAAATGGGTGCCCACGGCCGCGAACAGGGCCGTGTAGGCCCAGGCCCCCAGGGCGATGATGGCGAAGGTCGCCAGGTATAGCCGCAGGAACTCCCAGGTGACCACGTGCAGGCCCTCGCTGACCATCACCAGGAAGCACAGCACCAGCGAGGCCGAGAGCATGCCCGCCGCGGTGACCTGGGCCGCCAGCAGGCGCCCCAGGTAGATGGCCCGCCGGCGGATGGGCCGGGTCCAGGTGTAGACGATGGTCCCTTCCTCGATCTGCTCGCCGATGGCCGAGACGCCGACGGCCATGGCCACGATGGGCACCAGGAAGGGGATGATGGCCTCGTGGGTCAGGCCCGTCAGCTGCAGCTGGGCGGTGATGCCCTCGCCCGGGAACCAGATGCGCACCACCGCCACCACCAGCACCGGCAGCAGGTTGATCAGGGCCAGGGAGATCAGGCGGCGGCGGCGGGCCATCTCGCGCAGGCTGAACAGGGCCAGCCAGAGCACGGCCTGGACGCTGGGCAGGGGCGTCGGCGCGGCATTCGGCGTGACGCTGGGCGCGGGCGCGGCGGGCTTGGCGGTCGTACGGGTCACGGCGTCGTCCTCGCTCAGCGTTCGGTCAGGTACTGGAAGACGGCCTCGAGGCTGTCGTCCAGGGTGAGGATCTCGTCCACCTTCAGGCCGTGCTCCAGCACCCAGCTGGGCAGGGTCCGGTAGAACTCCACGGCGTGGTCGGTGCGCACGACCACCCGCTGGGCGCTCTCCAGCTCCACCGAGACCACGTGGTCGCGGCCGATCAAGAAGCCGGCCAGGCCGCGGGCCTCGGGCGAGACCAGGGCGACGGTGGTGGGGTGCTCGGGGATCTTGTCGCGGATCTCGGTGATCGCGCCCTCGGCCAGCACCTTGCCCCGGTCGATGAGCACGATGTCGCTGGTCATGGACTCGACCTCGGGCAGGATGTGGCTGGAGACCAGCACCGTGCGGCCCTGCCGGCCCAGCTCGCGCACCAGGTCGATGGAATGCTTGCGCGAGACCGGGTCCATGCCGTTGAGCGGCTCGTCCAGGAAGATCACGTCCGGGTCGTGGGCCAGGGCCTGG
The DNA here is from genome assembly GCA_014859985.1 of Candidatus Krumholzibacteriia bacterium. Lineage (GTDB taxonomy): Bacteria > Krumholzibacteriota > Krumholzibacteriia > LZORAL124-64-63 > LZORAL124-64-63 > JACZKN01. The sequence continues at coordinate 6,823 of JACZKN010000344.1, forward strand.
GCCAGCTTCAGCTTCTGGCGCATGCCCTTGGAGTACCCGCCGCAGCGGCGGTGCTGGGCGTCGGTGAGCTCGAAGCGCTCGAGCCAGTGGTCGACGCGGCGGTCGGTCTCGGCCCGGCCGAAGCCCATCAGCCGCAGCGCCAGGGCCAGGAATTCGCGGCCGGTCATCCACTCGGGCAGGGCCTCGCTCTCGGGGCAGAAGCCCACGCGCCGGTACCAGCCCACCTCGTGGCGCAGTTCGCGGCCGAACACGCGCACGGTGCCGTGGCTGGGCTCGATGAGGCCCGCCAGCATCTTGAACAGCGTGGATTTGCCGGCGCCGTTGGCGCCCAGCAGCCCCACCACGCCGGCACCCACGCTCAGGGTGCAGTTGTTGACGGCGATGACCTCGCCGAACCACTTGCCCACGCGGTCGGCGCTGATGCGCGCCGCGCCGGCGGCGACGCCGGCCCCGACGGTGTTCATGACACCACCTCCACCGGGCGGATGCGGCGCCAGAGCACCCAGGCCGCGACCGCCGTCCACAAGGCGACCACCAGCACGCTGACCGCCTGGTGCACCCCCAGCCGCGGACCGGCGCCGAAGATCAGCGCGCCCGCGTTGTGGTACTGGCCCAGGAAATTGACCGCCTCCAGGGCGTCGCGGCCCAGGCCGCGGGCGATGCCGCCGATGGCCTCGGTGCCCATCACCAGGATGGTCCACCACACCATGACGTAGATGGTGCGCTTGCCCATGCTGCTGAAGGCCAGCAGCACCAGGCCCAGGCTCAGGCCCGTCAGGGCGCAGTAGACCAGGGCCCGCAGGGGCGTCAGCAGCAGCAGATCGAGTCCCGTGGCCCCCGGCGCGACCACGTAGGCGAACACGCACAGGAACCACACCGGCACCAGGGTCATCACGCAGTAGAAGAAGACGATGATCAGGGCCTTGCCCGCCACGTACTGGCGCAGGTCCAGCGGGCGCGAGAAGTACAGGGACAGGCCGTTGTCCTGGCGGTCCTGGGCCACCAGCCCGGCGCCGATCACCGCCGTGACGGCGAAGACCGCGAAGCGCTGCATCTCGATGAAGCGCAGGAAGCCCTCGGGCTCGATGCTGGTCCAGCCGCCCCCCAGCAGCCGGGTCAGCTCGCCGGCCTTCAGGGAGAAGTAGATGATGGCGCCCTTGACCACCGCCGGCACCAGGGCGATCAGCGCCATGAACATGACGCCCTTGTGCTTCAGCCCGGCGCCGATGCCGCGCCGGGCGATGACCCACCAGGCGGGCCAGGCGCGCCGGCCGGAGGGTTCCCAATGGGTGTATCCGCGGTCGTAGACCGGCATCTCAGGCCTCCACCAGACGATAGAATTCCTCGGCCAGGCTCACCGGGCGGCGGCGCAGGCGGCGCAGGGCGAAGTCCGTGGCCACGGCCACCGCCAGGATGGCGTTGACGCCCGCGGCCGCGTCCCAGGCGCCGTCGGCGCCGGCGCCGGCGCCCAGGCGCCGCATGTCCAGGGTCACCAGCAGCAGGCGCCGGTCCTCGTGGACCTCCGCGCCCAGGTCCAGCAGCCCCCGGCGGAAGCCCTCGGCGTCGCCGAAACCCTCCACCTCGAACACCTGCAGGGGCTGGCGGGCCGCCTCGTCCACCCGTTCGCGGGCCAGCAGTTCGCCCTTGCGCAGGACCAGGATCTCGCTGCAGACCGCCTCCACGTCCGCCAGCAGGTGGGTCGAGAGGATGACCCCCAGGTTCTTGTTGCGGGCCAGGTCGGCGATCAGCTCGAGGATCGCGACGCGGCCCCGCGGGTCCAGGCCGCTGGTGGGCTCGTCCAGCAGGATCCACTCCGGGTCGTGGACCAGGGCCTGGGCCAGCTTCAGCCGCTGCTTCATGCCCTGGCTGTACTTGTCGCAGGGCCGGTAGCGCTCGTCCGCCAGGCCCACGTAGTGCAGCACCTCGTGGGCCCGCTGCATGGCGTCGCGGGCGGGCATGCCCGACAGCTCGCCCAGGTAGGCCACCAGGCCCACGCCGGAGAAGCCGGGGATGATGCCGCCGCGCTCGGGCATCCAGCCCAGGCCGGCCCGGGCCAGGCGCGCCTCGCGGGCCATGTCGTGCCCCAGCACCCTGACCCGGCCCGGGGCCAGGGGGACCTGGCCGAGCAGGCAGCGCAGCAGGGTGGTCTTGCCCGAGCCGTTGGGACCCAGCAGCCCCACCGCGCCCTTCTGGAGGGTGAACGTGACTCGCTTGAGGACGGGTTCGCGGGCGTACGCGAAGTCCAGATCCTCCACGCCGAGGCTGGTTTCCGTGCGGTTGACTTTGATGGTTCACCCGTCCATGTTAAGATCCGGTGGCGGTGGATCCGCCAATGACGAAACCGGTCCGCGGATTGTTTCAGGCCGGGCGCCCGAAGGGAATCCCGAATTTCCCTTCTTGCGGATTCCGTCCGGCAGACGCGGGCCCAGCGGGGAAGGTTGCCATGGCAGTAACCCGGATCCGTACCGCCGAGTCGGTCACCGCCGGACACGCCGACAAGCTCTGCGACCAGATCGCCGACGCGGTGCTCGACGCCATCCTCGCCAACGACCGCTTCGCCCGCGTGGGGTGCGAGGTGCTGGTCACCACCGGCATGGTCGTGGTCACCGGGCAGATCACCACCAAGTGCTGGGTCGACATCTCCGGCGTCGTGCGCCAGACCATCCGGCGCGTCGGCTACAACGACCCCCGGGTGGGCTTCGACCACGCCAGCTGCGCGGTGGTCGTGCTGCTGGAGGAACAGTCGGGCGACGTCGCCCTGGGCGTGGACCGCAAGGGCGCCGGCGACCAGGGCGTGTGCGTCGGCTTCGCCACCGACGAGGGGGACGCGCTGCCGGTGGACACCCACCTGATGCCCGTGCCCGCGTTCCTGGCCAACCGCCTGGCCGCCCGCCTGGAGGCCGTGCGGCTGGAGAACCGCCTCGACTGCCTCTACCCCGACGGCAAGGTGCAGGTCTCGGTGCGCTACGAGGACGACCGGCCCGTCGGCCTGAGCGACGTGGTGGTCTCGGCCCACCACCACGCGGGCACCGACCTGGCGCAGCTGCGCAAGGACCTGCGGCGGCTGGTGGTCAAGCCCGTGCTGGAGCCCACGGGCCTGCTGGGCAAGGACACCACGGTGTGGATCAACCCCATCGGCGCCTTCGCCGAGGGCGGCCCCCGCGCCGACAGCGGCCTGACCGGCCGCAAGATCACCGTCGACTGCTACGGCGAGGCCTGCCCCCACGGCGGCAGCGCCTTCAGCGGCAAGGATCCCACCAAGCCGGACCGCACCGGCAGCTACGGCGCCCGCTGGGCGGCCAAGAACCTCGTGGCCGCGGGCCTGGCCCGCCGCTGCGTGGTGCAGCTGGCCTACGTCATCGGGCATCCGCGGCCCATCGCCGTCACCGTCGAGACCGACGGCAGCGGCCCCCTGGACGACGGCGCCCTGGCCGAGCTGGCGGCGGCCGAGTTCGACTTCTCGCCGGCCGGGATCATCGAGGACCTGGACCTGCGCCGGCCCATCTACGCGCCGACCGCGGTCTACGGCCACTTCGGCAGGCCGGACCTGGACCTGCCCTGGGAGCGCCTGGACCGGGTCGACAGCCTGCGCGAGCGGGCCAAGGCCCGGCAGCGGCCGGCGCGCCGGTCCCGCGCAAAGGGAGGCCGGTGATGGCCGACCGCCGCCGCGAGCCCCCGCCGCACGAACCCGGCTTCGCCACCATCTGCGTGCACGGCAAGAAGCACCTGGACAAGCACGAGGTCGGGCGCCCCATCCGCGCCGTCAGCACGCCCATCTTCCAGAGCTCGACCTTCGCCTTCGAGAGCGTCGAGCACGGGGCCGCCGTGTTCCGGGGCGAGGACCCCAGCTACGTCTACACCCGCCTGGGCAACCCCACCCAGGCGGCGCTGGAGACGGAGTTGGCCTTCCTCGAGCAGGGCGAGGCCGCCCTGGCCCTGGCCAGCGGCATGGCCGCCGCCACCACCGCCGTCCTGAACTGCTGCCGCACCGGCGACCACATCGTGGCCGGCGACACCCTGTACGGCGGCACCCACCAGCTCTTTACCCAGACCCTGCCGCGCCTGGGCATCGCCGTGACCGAGGTCCCCGCGCAGGACCCGCGGAACTTCGCCGACGCCATCACCGAGCGCACGAAACTGGTCTACCTGGAGACGCCCGCCAACCCCACCCTGGTATTGACGGACATCGCGGCGGTGGCGGAGATCGCCCATCGGCACGGGGCCCTGGTGCTGGTGGACAACACCTTCTGCACGCCCTACCTGCAGAACCCGCTGCTGCTGGGCGCGGACGTGGTGCTGCACTCGGCCACCAAGTACATCGGCGGCCACGGCGACACCGTCGCCGGCATCCTGGTGGGCCGGCAGGACTGGATCCTGCAGGCGCGCATGGAGATCCTGCGGGACCTGGGCGGCTGCATCTCGCCCTTCAACGCCTGGCTGCTGCTGCGCGGCCTGAAGACCCTGCCGGTGCGCATGGACCGCCACATGGAGAATGCCATGGAGGTGGCCCAGTTCCTGGCCTACCACCCCAAGGTCGCCGAGGTGATCTACCCCGGCCTGAAGACCCACCCCCAGCACGACCTGGCCAAAAGGCAGCAGCGGGGCTTCGGCGGCATGATCAGCTTCATGGTCGAGGGCGGGCGCGAGGCCGGGCGCACGGTGATGGACAACGTCCGGCTGTGCACCCTGGCGGTGAGCCTCGGCGACGTGGACACCCTGATCGAGCACCCGGCCTCCATGACCCATTCCACCTACGGCGAGGACGAGCTGAAGAAGGTGGGCATCGACCCGGGCATGGTGCGCCTGTCGGTCGGGCTGGAGAACGTCGAGGACATCATCGCCGACCTGCGGCAGGCCCTGGCGCTGATCTGAGACCGCCGCCGACCGGCCCGGGCTTAGCCCCTGACGTTCTTGACGCTTCAACCACAATGGGTTAGGATCCCCGCAGGAACCGCCGACCCCCGCAGCGCGCCGGTCTGGCCACGGCGGACGGCCGTCCCCCTGCCGGCGGAGGTGAGAACGGTGTCGACAGCGCCGCGCATCCTGGCCCTGACCGCCGCCGCGGCCCTGCTCCTGTGGCTCGCCGACGCGGCGGTGCGCGCCTGGGTGTTCGGCGAGGGGCCCCTCGGCCGCCGGATCCTGCGGCCCGACGCGCTCGAACTGTACGCGCGCCTGCTGGCAGTCCTGTTCCTGGTCCTGGCCGGGGCCGCGTGGAGCCGGCGGCGGCACCCGGCAGGGAGCCGCCGCCGCGAACCGGACACCGGCCAAGACAGCTACCGCGCGCTGGTGGAGGCTTCCCCCGACTGCGTGGTGGTGCACGCGGACCGCCGTCCCCTGTTCGCCAACGGCCGGGCCCTCGCGTTCTTCGGCCGCACGGACCTCGCCGGTCTGGACACCGACCTGGCGTTCGGCCTGATCGATCCCGGCGATCAGCCCCGGGTGGACCCGGAGGAGGCGCGGCCCGGCGCCGCCCCGGCCGCCGTC
>JACZKN010000041.1 GCA_014859985.1 Candidatus Krumholzibacteriia bacterium
CCCCCTGCCCAGTCGGGTCGGCATCGCTGGCCTCCCTCGGCCTGCTGCCCCGACCCGACTGGGCAGGGGGTCTGGGCGCGGCCTGGCGTCCCGGCACAGCGGGCGCGGCCGAGCATTGGCGCCGGTTCCGCGCCGGCGCCCTGGCCGACTACGCGGTGGGCCGCGACCGGCCCGACCTCTTCGGCACGTCGCGGCTGTCGCCCCACCTGCACTTCGGCGAGGTCTCGCCCCGCACCCTGTGGCACGACCTGGCCCGGGAGCCGGGCGGCAACGAGGTGCGCCGCCAACTGGTCTGGCGCGAGTTCGCCCACCACCTGCTGCACCACTTCCCCCACACGGCCGACACCCCCCTGGACGCGCGCTTCGAGCGCTTCCCCGGGGCGGGTGATCCGCGGCACCTGCAGGCCTGGCAGCGGGGGAGCACCGGCTACCCGATCGTGGACGCGGGCATGCGCGAGCTGTGGACCACCGGCTGGATGCACAACCGCGTGCGCATGATCGCGGCCTCCTTCCTGGTCAAGGACCTGCTGGTACCCTGGCAGGAGGGAGCGGCCTGGTTCTGGGACACCCTGGCCGATGCGGACCTGGCCAACAACACCATGGGCTGGCAGTGGACCGCCGGCTGCGGCGCCGATGCGGCGCCGTTCTTCCGCGTCTTCAACCCCACGCTGCAGGGCCGGAAGTTCGACCCGGACGGCGCCTACGTCCGGCGCTGGGTCCCGGAGCTGGCCGGGCTGCCCAATCGCTGGCTGCACGCGCCCTGGGAGGCGCCCCCGCCGGTCCTGGCCGCGGCCGGGGTCAGCCTCGGCCGCACCTATCCCGCACCGATCGTCGACCACGCCGTGGCCCGGGCGCGCGCCCTGGACGCCTGGGAGCGGATCAAGGGCGGCTAGGGCCGCCGGCGAAGGAGTCGTCATGCATCGTCTCGCCATCGTTTCGACCGCCATCCTCCTGGTCGTCCAGGTCGTCCCGGCGCCGGCGGCGGACTCGCCCTGGGCCGGCCGCACGGTGCTGGTCACCGGCGCCAACCGCGGCCTCGGTCTCGAGCTCGCCCGGCAGCTGACCGCCGCCGGCGCCACCGTGATCGGCACCGCGCGCGAGCCGGCCGAGGCCCGGGAACTGGCGGCCCTCGGTGCGCGCGTCGAGCCGCTGGACGTCACCGATCCGGCCGGCGTCGCGGAGCTCGCCCGGCGCCTGGACGGGGTGAAGCTGGACGCCCTGCTGAACAACGCGGGGTACTTCGGCCATCGCGGCCCCGTCGCGGAGCTGGACCCGGAGGTCGCGCGGCAGGAATACGAGATCAACGCCCTCGGCCCGCTGCGGGTGACCCAGGCCCTGCTGCCGAACCTGCGCCTGGGCACGACGAGGCTGGTGATGAACATGTCCAGCGGCCTGGGCAGCCTGGCCAACGCCGGGCGCGGCGGTTCGGCGGGGTACCGCGCGAGCAAGGCGGCCCTGAACATGCTGACCGTGGTCCTGGCGGCCGAACTGAAGGACGAGGGCTTCGTCTGCGTGGCGATGAGCCCCGGGTGGGTGCGCACCGACATGGGCGGGACCGGCGCCAGCCTCGCCCCCGCCGAAAGCGTGGCCGGCATCCTGGCCGTCCTGGGCGGGCTCGGGCCAGAGGACACGGGCCGCTTCCTGAACCACGACGGCGCCGAGCTGCCGTGGTAGGTCGCGCGGGCGACCCGGGCGTGCTACGCTGGCCGTCCTGACCACCCCCGGCCACGACCCTGGAGCGATCCCGTGAACGCCGTGCCCGCCGTCCCGCGTCTGCCCGCGCCGCCGCACCTGGCGGTGGCGGCCCTGCTGCTGCTGCTGCCGTGGCTCGTGTACCTGCCGGCCCTGGACGGCGACTTCCTCTTCGACGACGTGCACGGGATCGTCGAGAACGAGGCCGTGCACGGCTTCGGCGAGGTGCACCGCATGGTGCGCTTCTGGGAGCCGAGCGACGTCAGCTACCGGCCCGTGCGCTACTTCTCCTACGCGGTGGACTGGGTGCGGGGCGGCGGCTCGCCCCGCGCCTTCCACGAGACGAACCTGGTGCTGCACGGCCTGGGCGGGGTCGCCTTCTACACCCTGCTCCTTGTGGTGCTGCCGGACCGGCGGCTGGCGCCCTGGGCGGCACTGCTGTGGCTGCTGCACCCGCTGCAGACCGAGGCCGTGGCCTACATCTCCGGCCGCAAGGACCTGCTGTGCACCCTTTTCTACCTGGTGGCTCTGTTGGGGCAGGTGGGGCGGTTGCGGGCCCGCACGGGCACAGGGCGCGCCGCCGGCGGCGCCGTGTTCCTCGCGGCGGGACTGCTGGCGTTTTTGGCCAAGGAGATGGCGCTGACCCTGCCTGCGGCCGCGCTGGCGGTCGATGCGCTGCTGCGGCCCCGAGCCGGTGCGCGGGCTCGGCTCGGGGCGGCCCTGCGCGGCGGACGGGTCTTCTACGGGCTGATCGCCCTAGCCGGTCTGGCAGGCCTGGTGGACAAGCTGATCCTCGCTCCGGGCACGAAGGTCCCCTTCGACCTGCTGGCCGACCCGCTGCGCAACCTGCCGCTGGCCGCGCGCTCCCTGGCCCTCTACCTGCGCAAAGCCGTGTGGCCCTGGCCGCTGGTGGGGGACCTGCGCGGGTTGTTCCCCGTGGCCCTGGGCGACCTGCGCGGTTGGGGGCCGTTCTGGAACGGAGGCGGCGGGCTGGCGACCCTGGTTGGGCTCGCGGTGGCCGGGGGCCTGCTGGTCGCGACCCGGCGTGCGCAACGGGCGGGCCTGGTCCGGTCCGGGCTGCTGCTGTATGCCCTGGCTGCGCTGCCGGTGGCCAACCTGGTGCCGCTGAACGAACCGGCGGCCGAGCACTACGCCCACCTGCCGCTGCTGCCGCTGGCGGCGGCCAGCGCCACCGCCAGCGGCAGCAGCGGCAGGTGGGCGTAGTGCTCGG
>JACZKN010000345.1 GCA_014859985.1 Candidatus Krumholzibacteriia bacterium
ACCCTGCCCCGCGCCCCCCGACCACCCAACGCGCCCTAGTCCGGGCAGCCGTCGTGGTCGTCGATCCCGTTGTAGGTCTCCGGTTCGTCCGGACACTCGTCCTGGTCGTCGGGGATCCCGTCCATGTCGTTGTCCAGGTCCGGGCACCCGTCGTCGTCCTCGAAGCCGTCCAGGTCCTCCGGCTCGTCCGGGCACTGGTCCTTGCTGTCCTCCACGCCGTCGCCATCCCGGTCCGCGAAGTCGTCGGGGCAGCCGTCGTCGTCCTGGTGGCCGTCGTAGTCCTCGGGATCGTCCGGACAGAGGTCGATGGCGTCGGGGATGCCGTCCTGGTCGTTGTCGTAGTCGGGACAGCCGTCGTCGTCCTGGAAACCGTCGTAGTCCTCGGGATCGTCCGGGCACAGGTCGCGCACGTCGGGGATGCCGTCCCGGTCGTTGTCGTAGTCGGGGCAGCCGTCGTCGTCCTGGAAGCCGTCCCGGTCCTCGGGCAGGTCCGGGCAGCGGTCGTGGCGATCGCGCACGCCGTCGCGGTCGCGGTCGCGGCCGCCGATGGAGAACTGCTTCGTGACCGCCACGCCCATGGTCCAATCGGGGAAGCCGGGCCACCAGGCGGTGGTCTCGTCGTCGTTGGCCAGGCTCACCTCGTAGCGGCCTTCCACGGCCCAGCCCTCCAGCACGCCCCAGCGCAGGCCGGCGGCGAAGCCGGCGTACTGCTCGCCCGGGGCCACCGTACCGTTGCCGGCGAAGCGGTCCTGGCTGTACTCGGCCCACAGGCTGGTGGTGCCCTGGCGGAACTCGGCGGCCACGCCGAAGGTCGTGGCGTCGTTGCGGTCCTCGCCCCCGGCCTCCGAAGCGGGCTGGTACTGGGGCGGCCAGGGCTGGAAGAGCTCGCGCCCGGTGCCGAAGCCGCCGGTCTCGTTGCGGTTCCAGGTGCGGGCGAGGTTCAGGTGCAGGCGCAGCTCCGGCACCTGGTTGTCGGTCCACAGGCGCAGGCTGAGGGCGGCGCCGGCCCGGGGCGAGAACACGCCCTCGCCCAAGCCGTCGGCCTCGTTGCCCAAGGGCAGGTTGCCCCCGCCGAACAGGGCCAGGTGCAGCCGGCCCGGCCAGAGGGCCCCCCCGCTGGTCACCTGCCAATGCCCGTCGGCCAGGCCGCTGCCCGACTCGGCGATCCAGCCCCGGCCCCCTGTCCAGCTGCGCCAAGGCAGGTCCGCGTGGATGAAGAGCCAGGGCAGGGGACCCGCCTCCAGCAGCAGGAAGGCGTCCTTCTGGCTGACCCGCTCCAGGAAGGTCGTGCCGCCGGTGTCCACCGGGTAGACGGTGCTCAGGGTGCGCCCGCCCACTCCGACGGTCAGCAGGCCGTCGGGCGGCAGCACGCCGGAGGTCAGGCGGGACAGGCGCAGGGAGTCCTGGTGGTTGGACGGGGTGCGGCCGACCGGGTCGGCCGGCGCCCGCGGCAGCCCGTCGGCGTCGTCCGCCCGGGCGCCGCCGGCCACCAGGGCCAGCAGCACGACGAGCGCGGCCGACGACCGCTTCACGCGCCGTCCCCGTCCTGCTGCCGCTCGCGGGCCTCGCGCTTGCGCTCGTCCACGTAGTTCAGCTGCAGGTCCATGACCGCGCCGTCGAGCAGCCGCAGCAGGTCCGGTGGGGTATCGGTGCGGCACTTGGCCTTGAGCATCTCCAGGATGTCGATGGTGCCGCGGGCCCCGTCCAGGTCGCGGTGCACCTGGCCCGTCTGGGGATCCTGCAGCTTGCCCAGCTGCTGCATGGTCATGGCCTGGAGGCTGAACACCAGGCCGGCCAGGACGTGGTCGTGCTTGTTCATGACGTTGTCGCTCATCCGGTTCCTCCGTCGGCGGCGGCCGCGGGCGCATCCGCCAGGTCGAATTCGTCGGCGATGGAGCCGACGACCGTCTCGATCAGGTCTTCCAAGGTCACCAGGCCCTGCGGGTTCCCTTCGGTGTCGGCGATGACCGCCAGCTGCCGGCCCTGGGCCCGCATCTCCTCGAAGAGCTCGTAGGCGTCCATGCGCCCGTCCACCAGCAGGATCGAGCGCCGCAGCCGCGGCGGCACCGGCTGGTCGTGCTCCTGCCGCGTCAGGAACAGCAGGTCGCGGACCAGGACGTAGCCCAGCAGCCGGCGGCCGTCCTCGGTGGTCACCGGCAGGCGGCTGAAACCCGAACGGGCCGCGGCGCGCAGGCAGTCGCCGGCGGTGGCGTCCGGGCCGACGGTCTCGAGCGCCGACACGGGGCGGGCGATGCGTTCGAGCGGCGTCATGGCCAGGTGCAGGTAGCGCTCGACGGTCTCGGCGAAGCGCCGGTCCCGGGCCGCGGGTGGGGTGTTGGACATGAGCAGGGCCGCCAGGCTGCGCCGGTCCAGGGTCTCGCCCCCGGTCGCGGCCGGCAGCACGCGGCGCCAGAGGGCCGAGTAGCCCCGCAGCACCCAGCGCAGCGGCGCGAACAGGGCCATCGCCAAACGCAGGCCCGGCACCGCGGCCAGGGTCAGCCGTTCGGGGTACTCGCGAAAGAGGGTCTTCGGCAGGATCTCGCCGCAGATGATCGTCGCGGACGATACGACGGCCACGGCGAGCCACTCGCCGTGCTCGGTGAAACGGGCGGCGAAGGCCGCGGCGATGACGGCGCTGCCGAGCACGTTGACGAGGTTGTTGCCGATCAGGCAGGCCATGACCGGGTCCTCGATGCGCCCGAGCAGATCCTCCAGCCGGCGGACGCGGTCCGGTGGGGCCAGGCCGCGGCGCCGCAGGCGGGCGCGGTTGACGCTCATCACGCCGGTCTCGCTGCCGGAGAAGAACGCCGACAAGGCCAGCGCCGCGGCGAACACCGCGATGGTGGCGGTCCAGTCGGGGGTGCCGCTCAAACCTCCTCCTCCTCGCGGTCGGCGGCGGGCCGGCGGTCCGCCAGCAGCGTGACCTGGATGCGGTCGACGCGGTGCTCGCTCATCTCCAGCACCGACAGGCGGGCCTGGGGCAGCGTCACCCGGTCGCCCGGGGTCGGCACGCGGCCCAGGCGGGCCATGAGGAACCCGGCCACGGTCACGTAGTCGTGGTGGCGGGGCAGGTGCAGGCCGGTGGCCTCCTCCAGTTCGCGCAGGCTGGTGCGGCCGCCGATCACCCAGCGGCCGTCGCCCAGGGGCACGAGCTCGGCGTCCCAGCGGGCCGAGTCGGCCACCGCCCCCAGCAGGGCCTGCAGGCAGTCGGCCATGGTGACGATGCCGGTGAAGTCGCCGTGCTCGTCCACCACCGCCGCCAGGTGGGCGCCGCCGCCGCGCATCTCCGCCAGCAAGGCGGCCACGTCCTTGCTCTCGGGCACGAACAGCAGGGGGCGCAGGGTCCCGTCCAGGGGCCGCTCGACCCCGGGGTCCATGCCCAGCAGTTCCTTCAGGTGGAACAGGCCCTCGGGGCGGTCGCCCACCGGCGGCAGCACCGGGTAGCGGTTGTAGCCGGCCCGACGCGCCGTGGCCAGGACGTGCCGCAGGGACATGCCCCGGCGCAGGGCGACCACCGCGGTGCGGGGCGTCATTACCGCACGCACCTCGATGCCGTGCAGGCGCAGCAGGCGGGCCAGGGCCCGGCCCTCGGTCTCGGTGAGGGTGCCGTCCTCCACCGCCAGGTCGCAGGACTGCTGCAGTTCCAGGGTGGTCAGGGAACGCGAACCCGTGCGCTCGAAAGGCAGGACGGCCAGCAGCGCGTCCACGCCGAAGCGGATCAGCCGCGTCAAGGGCGCGGTCAGCAGCAGCCAGACGGTCAGGGGGCCCTGCATCACCCGCGTGACCGGCGCGCGGAACCGCAGGGCCAGCATCTTCGGGGTGATCTCCCCGAGCACGAGCAGGACGATGGTCGCCGCCGGCACCGCGATGACGATGCCCCCGGGACCGAACCAGCGCAGGCAGAGGGTGGTTATCAGCACGGCGATGGCGGTATTGACCAGCAGGTTGCCGATCAGCAGGGCCGGCAGGAGGTCGTTGGAGCGCCGCAGCAGCCCGGCTGCCCGCCGGCCGGCACCGCCCGTCGCCTCGAGGCGGGCCGTCTCGGCCGCACCCAGGGCGAAGAACGCCGTTTCGCTGCCGGAGAAGGCGGCCGAGACGCCCAGCAAGGCCAGCAGCAGCAGGATCTCCACGCTTGTCGTCTCCCCGGCGAGGCTTTCGCGCCGGGACCGCCCCGGCGCCGTTGCCGATGGTAGCGCGAGGCGCCGCCGGGCACAAGGACGGCCCGGGTTGACGGGACTTGCGACCGCTGCCCGCAATAAGCATTTTCGTGCGACCCCCTTTCGGGGATGATGGGTGGCGGACCCCGGCCCGGAAGGACTCCCGGCAAGAGCCATGCGCACGATCCTCGTCATCCGCTTCGGCGCCCTGGGCGACCTTTGCCTGCTTGCGGGGGCCCTGGCCCGCGCCGCCCTGGCCCCGGGCGCGGCCGAGCGCCGCGTGACCCTGGCGACCAAGGCCGCCTTCGCC